>JAMOSE010000001.1 GCA_027063215.1 Sulfurimonas sp.
AATTCACTTTTGTAGCTTTTGGAGTTTATCGAATTATTTTTGGTATCTTCTTACTGCTCTTTTTTCACTAATTCCTCACTTGTTGGAATAGAAAATGCTTTTGTATTCCAAACATGGATGTTATTAAAAATGTTAAAGGAGATATCGTGAAAACTATTACTCGATATAACGACCACCTGCATTTAGTTTTAAAAAGAATGGAAGTATCTTTTTACGAACTCAGTCGTAAACTTTTATAAAACTTTTAATACTTTTGAAGCCAGCTGGAGTGCTTTTGAACGATGAGATAACTCTTTTTTAATTGCATCGTCAAGCTCTCCGAGTGTTTTATCAAAGCCTTGTGGAATAAACATTGGATCATATCCAAATCCACCTTCACCACGTGCTTCTGTAATTGCTGTTCCATGCATCCAACCATGAACTACCCGTTCCCTATCCTTTGTTACAATTGCTATTGCTGCCGTATAGTAAGCAGGTGAACGCTCTGTACCTTTTAGTTTTATATCTTCTATAAGTTTATAAAGATTATCTTTATCACTCGCATTTTCACCACCGTAACGTGCACTGTAAATTCCCGGAGCACCCTCTAAAACATCTACACTAATACCACTGTCATCTGCAATAACTACAGCCTCTTCATCACCAAGAGCTTCATAAACTGCTCTGGCTTTAATAAGTGCGTTTTCTTTAAAAGTATCAGCATCTTCTACTATCTCAAATGCATCTAGCAGATCGGTATAAGGAACTACTTCATAGTTGCGCATCAACTCTTTTATCTCTCTTACTTTTCCCTTGTTTGATGTTGCCAAAACTAACTTCTTCACGCCACTTCCTTAAATTATCTTTTAAATTACTACTTTTGTATTTTGCAAATCAATTATAAATAATAGTTGCTCTATAATTTCAAAATTATATACTAATTCACTTCAAAAAGGCTTTTGCTATGTTTAAAAAAGTTTTCCCGCTCTCTACAATTCTATTTTTGAGATTTTTAGGACTCTTTTTAGTTTTACCTGTTCTCTCTGTTTACGCCCTAGACTTAAAAGGGGCAACTCCTTTTCTTGTTGGTGTTATTGTAGGTGGATATGCCCTCACGCAAGCTATCTTTCAAGTTCCTTTTGGAAGTATGAGTGATAAAATTGGACGTAAACCGACTATTTTATTTGGTCTTTTAATCTTTTTGGTTGGTTCACTTGTCTGTGCATACTCTACTGATATCTATACACTTATGATTGGTCGTTTCTTGCAGGGTGCCGGCGCTATCGGTTCTGTAGTTACAGCAATGATTGCTGACCTAGTAGAAGAAAAAACCCGTGGTCACGCTATGGCTATAATGGGTGGGTTCATAGCGCTTAGTTTTGCTATTGCTATGGCAGTTGGACCTGTTTTGGCATCACATTATGGTATTAGTGCTATCTTCTTTATTACTGCTGTTTTAGCCGTTCTTGCAATTATTATTTTATTTGTAAAAGTACCGACACCTCCAAAAATTAAACATATCTATCATGGTAAAACAAGTACAAAAGATATTCTAAAAGATCCAAATCTTTTAGGTATGATCATTATTAACGCAATGCAAAAAGGGCTTATGACTGCAGCATTTGTTATTATTCCTATCTTTTTAACAGATCCAAAATATGGTTTTGGATGGGAAAAAAGTGATTTATGGATGGTCTATGCACCTGCAATGGTTGCCGGACTTATTGCAATGGGACCGGCTGCTATATTTGGTGAGAAGAAAAATATCCCTAAACAGATATTTATGACATCTATTGCGCTTTTTACACTCTCTTTTATTTTAATGGGAACAACAGATTCAAGTGCGGTTTTCATTACAGCAGTAATCTTTTTCTTTGTTGCATTCAATATGATGGAACCTCTTGTACAATCTATGATCTCTAAATTTGCAAAAGTACACCAAAAAGGTGCAGCACTTGGCATCGCAAACTCTGCAGCATACTTCTTTACATTTATCGGTGGTACCTTTGCAGGTCTCTATCTCGATGTAAGCTCACGGGAGACACTTGGTTTAACAATTGGAACTATCGGTTTTTTATGGTTTGTCTATACTGCAGTGAAGATGAAAAATCCTCTTCGCTATTCACATCTTGTTATACCAGAAAATGAAGTAGATTTTGAAAAACTTAATAATCTAGAACATGAACATATTGCAGAGTGGTTTATCAATGAAACAGAAAAAGTTGTTGTTATCAAATATGCAAGTGAAAAACTCAACGAAGATGATTTAAAAGCAAAAATTATGCAATAATCAGTTGATTTATAAGCATAATAAGATAGAATAAAGAAAAAAAAAGATGCTACGATGAAAATATTTTTCTTATTGCTAAGCTTAGGCTTTATGTTTGTAAACTTTACAGGATGTGAAAAAAAAGCTATCAACAAACAACCTCACGAAGTCCACTGGGATAGAGATATGTGTAGACGTTGTGCAATGGTTGTCAGTGATAGAAAAAACACAACACAGGTAATCAATCCTACAAATGGAAAAGTCTATATGTTTGACGATATCGGTTGTATGGTTTTATGGTTTGATGAAGAAAAGATTCCGTGGAAAGATAAAGCAATTATCTGGATTACAGATGTTAACACGGGAGAGTGGATAGATGCCCGTAAGGCCTTCTATGATACAGAAAATATCACGCCTATGGCTTATGGCTTTTCAGCTCATAAATCAAAAGACACTATCAAAAAAGATCAAGAGATAGTCGATTATAAAGAAGTTTATAAAAGAGTTAAGGCGATAGGAAGATAGGTTTTTTATCTTCCATTATAAGATTTGGCTCAATAAACGGTGCTAAGTGAGATAGAAAATTGAGCAGTGTCATTACCGGGCTTGCATAGAAAAATTTTACTTTATGGTTATAGTGCCACAATTGATCTGCATATTGGTAAACCTTAAAAGGGCTATCTCCTATGCCATCACCATCTTCATCAAAGCCTTCATATCTATCCCAATAATTGTACTCTACAACATTAGAATCCTCGAAATTCTTGCCGGCATCTTTAACAACATCATTTATATTTGAAAATATTTTATTGTTTGTAATTGTATTGTCTTTAATCGAGGCATGAAAATGCAGTGCTTCTCCATTGTAGGAGATTTCATTACCGATAATGTATCGTTTCATACCTTTTGCTTTTTCTTGCCCCTGTATATAAAGTGCTTTAGCGTTAAAACTCACTCTGTTATTTTTAAAAACAAAATTTGAAACAGCACCTATCATTACACCAATACCTGCAGCACCATTAGAGCTTAGGATCTCATTTCCAAGCACCTTTGTGTTTTGCGCACCCATAAACATCATAGCGACAGAATTGTAATTATAGTGATTGGAACGAAAAATATTGTCATTACTTAGCGAAAGATGCGTTGCAAAGCGATTTCCTCTAAAGCTATTTTCTTCAAAAAGATTATGGTGTGAATAATTTAAGGTCACATCACGTACATTTTCAATTGTATTGTTTTTAATAACATTGTGATGTGCGTAGTAAAGCTTAAGCCCATTGGCTCGAAGTGGCAAGGTATTTGTTTTTGTCGTAATATAATTATACGCTATTACAGAGCCATTAACTCTATCCATATCAATACCATACAAAACATTTGCTATGTGACAATAAGATATCTCACAATTTTGTACCTGCTTCATAGATATAGCTGCATCAATTTTTTGCATATCCATACCACTGTTTGTGATACGCAGATGCTTTAGTATAACATTTGAACTTCTGATAAGAACAACACTTCCCTTGCCCTCACCTTTAAGCCGAACATTCTTACCTGTTCCTTCAATTGTTAATGGTTTTGTTATATGAATATTGCCTTCATAGACGCCATCTTGCAGTTTGAGTGTAGCATAAGGGGGAGCAGCGTCTATAGCCTCTTGCAAGAGATTTGCAAAAAGAAGTGTCGGAAGCAGCACTATACCAAAAAGAAATATTTTCATACTGCACTATCCGTTATAATTTTAATAAAACTTATGTATCTCTTCCATAATATTGGAAAACTCCATATCATTACCCTTCTCTTTTAAAAATGCAATAAGGTATTTTTCACTTGCTTCTACACCCTCTTTTTTTTCAATTTCTAAAAGTTTGGCATAGAGATCTGCAATAATCTCAATCACATGTTTCGAGATAGTTTTTCGTGATGCATGATACCCAATAATCTCACCTGTATCTGTATTTTTTCTAATTTCAAATTCAGTAAATATCCAATAGTAACGCCCATCTTTTGCAAGATTTTTTACAACTGCATTAATATTTTTACCCTGTTGTATTGTCTCCCACAGAAGCTTAAATACAACCTTTGGCATATCAGGATGACGTACAATTGAGTGTGGCTTACCAATGAGTTCATCTTCGCTATAACCACTTATTTCCATAAAGTAGTCATTCACATAAGTAATCTTCCCTTTTGCATCTGTTTCACTTACGATGTATCTTTTTGGGTCTAAAGGTATCTCTTCATCTCTTGGTGTAGGCTTATTCATTATTGTGCTCCATTTAAAAATTTTATAAGGCCATAGCTTATTTCTCTAAAACCAAATATTCTCGCTCCGTGATGTTTTTTTGAAAAGTCTTCTGCTGCTTTATAAGAATCAAAAGGAACCAAATCATCACCTGCTGGTGAAATCACATCTGTTCCATAAACAAAAAAAGCACCCTTTGCATTAATTGTTTTTGCCGTTTTAAAATCAGTAACATAAAGATTTTTAAAATCTTTTTCACTCGTAATATGAAAGTCATTAAACCAAGCACCCGGATGTAGATAAAACTCAAACATCCCTTTTGGAGAAGAAAACAAAATTCTTTTTCCATTTGAAAGCTCTATTTCTGCCACCCAAGAAGGATATTTGTAAAGTTTTAAGTGTCGAATCTCTCCTACAGCATCTTTTTTATATGTAATCTCATGTGCAAATACTACACTTGAAAGAACCAATAAACCAATAATAAATTTTATCATAACAACTCCTATACCAAATCTTTTTTCTCAAATATTTTATAGCCTAAAAATGCAAACATTAAACCTAGCATTAAAGGATAGCCAATAGAAACTAAAACAAAAACTGTTTGACTCATTGAGTCTAATATATAAAAGGCAACAGGCCCCATAACTGTCAGTTGTGGATCAAACAAAGAGATTGCCGCAACACGAAAAATTTCCATTGGATTTATCAAACTAATAAATATAATCAAACCAGAACTCATTCTCTCCTGCATCATCAAAGATATAAGCGCAATATCAATAAATGCAAGCAAAAATATCCATATGAAAAAAGAAAGACCAAGTGCCACTTCAGATGATTTTACAAAAGAAGAGATGAAAAATGCAATACCTAAAAAAGCACTACTCATAGCAAACAAAAGCCCCGTATAAAGAAAGAAAATACTCCAAGGTATCGCTGCACCTTTGAGTGCCCCATAAACAACAGCTATAACCATTGCAAAAAAGACCGGAAGAAAAACAGTAATAAATCTACCAATAACTTTTCCCCAGTAGTACTGCTTTAATGATATCGGAAAGGAGAGCATATACTCTAAAACATGACTGTCTCTATCACCCGATATAGATCGCACTGTTGTAATAAGTATAAAAATAGGTAAAATCACAATCGTAATCTGAATATACATTAACAAAAGACGACTCAGTCCACTAAAACCCATTACCTGAGATTCTGTAACACCTGCTATAAAAAACAGAGCAATCAATCCACCAAAAACAAGCGAATAGACAACAAACCATTTTGCCCGAATTGATTCTTTTAAATCTAAATATGCAATTAATAATAAGTTTTTCATCTAAAATCTCTCATCTGATACAATTTTTCCTAAATCCATATAGATCTGGCGATTTACTAAATCCCGCACTTCTTCAAGCCTGTGCGTAACAAAAAGAAGAACTTTGTCCTCTTCATTCTGTTTTAAAAGTCTGTAAAAATCATCTCTGGCTTTTGGATCAAGATTAGCCGTTGGTTCATCATAAATAATAATATTACTTTTTTTTGCCAAAGAGATAGCAATCAGTAACTTTTGCTTCATTCCACCACTGAGTTTAAAAAATGATTTATTTATATTCGCATTGATATCTAATTTCATCTCATTGGCATAATGTTTTATCAACTCTTTATCTACTTTTGCACTCACTTCAATGTATTCCATAAGTTCATGAATACTCAACTTAATGGGAGGTGGCAGTTGCGGTACAAAACTAATGTGGTCTAAAACATCCAAACGATTCTTGATAGGGTTAAATCCATTGATAAGAACTTCCCCACTATTTGGATGATAATACCCCATAATAGAACGGACAAGTGTTGTCTTTCCCGCCCCATTAGCACCCATTAAAGCAATTGATTCATTTTTCTTAAACTCACAGTTTATATTATCAAGTGAAACATTAGAACCAAATTTCTTTGTAAGATTTGTAACTTTTATCATTACTACACCAAACTCTTAAGTCTAAAATCAAAATTAAGAGCATCTGCATGACAGACATCAATACAACGTCCACAAAGTGTACAGTCAGCACCTGTTATATACTCTCTTGTGATACCCTCTTCTTCTCTTTGTTTGTCATATTTTGCTTTTGTAATCTCTAACACCTGATTTTCAAAACAGACATCACTACATACCATACAGTGATCACAATTGTCATTCCACTCTATACGAAGTGCAGAAACTTTACCTATCATCCCGTACGTAGTACCAATAGGACATATATAAGAACACCATGCTCGACGTGCAAAGAAAACTTCAAAAGCAAAAACAACTAAAACCCATACCAAAGAGAGACTCCAACCATACGCAATAGCCCGACTTAATATTCCGACAACACTAAATGTTTCAAAAACCAAATACCCACTCGTAAATGATAATATCAAGAATATTGCCCAGAAAGCATATTTAATACGATGATCAAAGTGTCTCTCTTTAATGATCTTTTTTGCCACCAAAGTATTATGCCATTTTTCACCGATTTCAGAAAGAATTCCATAAGGGCACACCCAAGCACAATAACTTCTACCACCAACAAGAAGATAAAAGATTGTAATCGTACTCACTCCAATTATGATATTGATATGCAGATGATGCTCAGCCATAAACATCTCTAATGTCGTAAAAGGATCAATAAGGTGAAACCCCAAAAATCTTGATCCGTTTAACGTTCCCTCAAGTGTTTGAATATCAATAGCAAAAGAGAGAAAAAAGAGAAGATGCACAGAGATAACAACCAACCATCTCTTTGCACGGATACTCAACTTCTTTTTCCCGTCTCTTGTCGTCGTAATAAATGTTGATAAAAACGATGTTCTTTTTATAGTCTCTCTACTATTATATTTATCCATTACTTTACCCTATTGTTTAGAGTCTTCTAGCGCCTTTTTACGTGCTGGAAACTCTCCTATCTCTTCTGCTAATCTTTGTAAATCATCTTGAGAAAGATGAAGCAAAAGACCTCTCATAACAACATTCTCTTTTCTACCAGCTTTAAAATCATCAAGCTTTTTATAGATCTCATCTGAACTTTGCCCAAATAATTTTGGCCCCATAAGTTTCTTACCATACTGCATACCACTACCATCAACACCATGACACGATGAACACTTACTCTTATACTCATCACTCACTTTAAAACTTCCAATATTTCCGGCTTTATCTCTTAATGCCGTCAACGCTTCATTCTCTTTTTCTCTATCACTTTTTTCTTGTGGTGCAGTGTCAGCTTGTGTCACAGCAGTTCTATTCCCAATATCTTCAGTAATTCTACCTGCTTCACCACCGTTATAAGCACCTCCGTTAGAATACACCCATGCCATCAAACCCAATGTCAATAGTGTAAAAAACCCTGCGATTATATTTTTCATTTTATTTGTTCCTTATCTTCTGAATTTGTAAATTAAATTTATATATATCTTCTGCAATTGATCGTATCTCTTTGTCGCTCATATTGTGAATTAAATCATTCATAAAAACATTTTTTCTCTCTCCTGTTTTAAATGCAATGATTTTATTATAAATATAATCAACATTACGCCCAAGCAACGACGGCCCAAGAACACCATTTGCATAATCATCATGACATGCAGAACATTTCAATCGAAATGTCGGGCTGAGCTGCCTAGAGAGCAAAGAGACCTGTATGCGCTCATAGGGACTGCGAATATGCATCTGTGCATCAAGTACAGTTCTTGGTCGAACACTTACTTCTGCATCTTTATTTGCTGGTTGTGATTTTAAATCAAAATCACTTTTAACACCATAGTCATAATAAAAAGAGTTTTTATTGGATGATTTACCCTCATCACTGGCACCCTCTTCTTTAACCTTAACAGCATGTTCATTTTTATTTGCAACCACTTCGATCTTTGGAGCGGATTGAGAAGAGATTGAACTTTCACTGCTCTGTTTATTCTTTGAATCTTCCTTATTTCCGCATGCAGTAAAACTGGTAACTAGCATTAACGCCGAGGCAAACAAAAAAGATTTTTTATTCCTATCTAGGCTACTTATTTTCATTTTTATTCCTTAGCTCTTGTTGCCGTAATATTCTTCATAAGTCATTCTAGGCTTTACAACTATTGAAGGTGTTGACGTTGGACAAACATCTTGACATGCGCCACAACCTATACATCCATCATATATCTCTGGTCTCTGCCCACCCTTAGCATCAGGAACCATAGCAATTGCACTTAATGGGTTTGGAATAGGACACATATCTGCACATAATGTACATTCCTTCCCTTCAAAACCACTAAATTTTTTCAGCAACTCTTCCTCTTCAGGTGTTACATTTCGTACTGAATTTGTAAAAGCTATCATTTTATCATCATAGCCCTTTGGTACAGGAGTAGAACTCATTGCTAAACAGGTATCTGGAAATTCCAAGACGGCTATTCCCATTTTAATATCTTCTGCTTTTTCTGTTTTATGATCGAGTGCGCCACTTGGACATGCTAAAACACAAGGAACAGCATTACAAGCATAGCAAGCTCGAATATTTGCATCTATATAAGGAGTTCCCTCTCCATGTCCTGCATTTATATCATTTAATTTTATAGAGTGAAAAGGACAAACTTGCAGACATTGTCCACATTTTATACATAATGCTAAAAAATCTTTTTCAGGAACTGCTCCTGGTGGTCTCAGTTTATTTTCTTTGCCTTTTAAATAAGGACTAAAAACGATTCCCCCACCTAAAACAAGACCTAAGATACCTAAAGTAGAATATTTAACAAATTCTCTTCTGTCTGTTTTTACTTTTTTTGCCATAATTATCCTTTTTTTAAAGTACTTTATACATTTTTGGTTTTTTATCTTCCATTAGAAAAAGTGGTTTTGAGAATGGAGCTAGTTTTGCTAAAAAGTTCAAAAGTGAGATTACAGGTGAACCATAAAAAAACTTTACATTATTATTATAAATCCAAAGTTGATCCGCATATCTATAAACTTTATGCGGTGTATCGCCTATGCCATCTCCATCATTATCAAATCCAACATAATTATCCCAATAATTTCCTACTATTTCATTTGCTTCTATTCTATCCCGTTTAGAATCATTGACTACATCTTCAATATTCCCCATGACAATATTATCTTTTATAATATTATCAATACTTAGAGAGTGAAAATGAATTGCTTCTGCATTATATAAAATTTTATTACCCTCTATATAATTATGTGTTCCTGGTTCAAAAGGAGAACGGTCAATATACATCCCCTGAGCATTATAAATGACTGTATTGTTTTTTAAAGTAAAATTTGAACAATCTTTCAGTCCTATTCCCATACCAGTTGCACCTAAAGAACTTTTTACAATATTATTCGTTGCAATAGAGTCCTGAGAATACATAAAAAAAATTCCTACAGAATTATTTTCATAAACATTATTTCTAATGTAATTCTTCCCTGCATACATAAAATGTAAAGAATATCTGTTATATTTCCCAAAATTCTTCTCTATAACATTCCCATGCGAATACCACACAACCATATCTCTTGATTTAATTAAAGAATTTGATTTAATAATATTGTTATTTGAATACCATAAACGCAATCCATCACCACGTAAACCCAAATCAAGCTTTTTTGATGTAATGTTATTGTCTGCTATAATGGAGTTATCCACCATCTGCATATCAATACCAAAAAGACAGTCTTTGATAATACAATTGCTTACTTCACACTGTTTTATCTTTCCCATTGCACCATCTTTTGCCATGGCAATAGCAGCATCTAGCTTTTCATGTCTAGTCCCACTATTAATAATAGTAAGATTTTTCAGTGTGACATATGAGTTTTGAATTTTAATGACAGTGCCTTTATTCTCACCATCAATAATAACACCTTTTTCCTGTCCTATTATAGACAATGGTTTATTGATTGTTATTTCACCTTTATATACCCCGGCATGCAACTTTAAAATAGAACCGGCAGGTGCTTTATCTATTGCATCTTGCAGTGCATTCGCACTTAAAGGAAGAATAATTGCAATAGTAACAATCAATAAAATTCGCAACATTAAAAAAACCTTATTTTTTTTCGTTTTCTAACTCTTTAAGTGCTTTTTGTTTTGCAAAAAATGCAAGAAGACTAAAAAGACTTATAAGAAGTATCATATAAAAACCTATTGTCGGGTATGAATGTGTTGTAAATTGTGCAATTTTTCCATCTCCAAAAACTGTCGGCATAAAGGGTTTAATTTTAAAAGCTCCCCAATCATGTAAGTTATGTCCAAACCAATAGAGCCAATAAGAGTAATCTCCTATAAAAATAAGAGGCAAGGCAACAGGAATTAACATAACATAACTCCAGATTTTATTATTATAGATCATAAAAAATATTATGCCTAATGAAAGCGCTAAAAGAGCATATGGCCCGATAGCACGTTCAAAATGTCCACCTCTCCACATAGGATCCATGCCCACATAGTGGTTAATCGTATCCATTTCATGAACTTCCCCACTATATCCATCAAAGTGAAAATATACAGGAATCCCTTGTGGGAATGCTTTTTTCGGGTAATTTGGTGCTTCTAACGAAACAGCCCAAATAGGAAGTGATGCAGGCCCAATTTCAGACTCACTTTCAATCATTTTATCTAAATTGTCATGTGCACTCTCAGGCGTTGCAACACTTTTGTATCGACCTTTGTTGTATAGGTTCCATACTGTCTTGGCAAGAGGGGATATTGTATCAATCTTACCTTCATCAATCTTATTCAAAGTTCCATGAAATGCAATCATTGGAAAAGTGAAAGAGACAGTTAAAATCAATAAAGCTATAAATGCGAATATTCTAGCTTTTATTAAGCTTGGATGCATAATAATTCCTTGTTATAAATTAATAGGTATTATATCCGAATATTCAT
>JAMOSE010000002.1 GCA_027063215.1 Sulfurimonas sp.
ATTGGAAAAGTGAAAGAGACAGTTAAAATCAATAAAGCTATAAATGCGAATATTCTAGCTTTTATTAAGCTTGGATGCATAATAATTCCTTGTTATAAATTAATAGGTATTATATCCGAATATTCATTTTTTATATTTGACTTAAGTCAAGCAAGTGTAATTTGTAGGGGGAAAAAGAAGGGTAAGGTACTAGGTATGAATTTTATAATTCATACCTAGTTAAGTAAGATATCTAGAATCTATTTTCTAGAAAAGATTTGCATTTTCGTCTACCCATTTAAAGTATTCGACAATGTTATCAACTTCCTCTTTTGTCATATGTTGGTTAGGCATTCTTAGATTAAAGTAATTAATCATACCTTCTACATATGGATCTTTATATTTGCTTTTTGGATTAAGAATAAAGTCTTTTACCCATTTTTCAGCATTTTCATGTCTTTGAAGAACACCTGTTAGATCTGGTCCAGATGAAACTTTACCAATAACGTGACATCCGCCACATCCACCTTCACCAAATGCTCTCTCACCCGCAGCAGCAGCAGCAGATTGTTTTGTTGCAACTTTTTTCACAAGTAAGTTTTTCGCTCTGATTCCAACATCGGCTGTTTTAACCATATATTGCCAAATCATATTTTCAAATAGAACAGCTTTTTCTAAATCGCCCTCTTTAACAGCTTTGTCTGAAAGTTTTTTCTGTTCAGCAATTTTTCCATATTGATCCAATGCATCTTCAACAAGTGCTTTTACAGTTGGATATTTTTCATAATGGTTTGCTTTTAAGAATTTAACAACAGATTGAATAACTGCATCAGTTGCATTATTCACAGCAACAGTTTTGTCATATTCAGCTTTTAGTTCAGCTTTAGACATTGTTTTCATTTTAAGTTTTTGAGCACTAACATATTTTTTGTTAGGATCTTTAACCATTAAATAACCCATCATCTCTAAGTGAAGTGCAGAACAGAACTCTGTACAGTAGTAAGGGAATACCCCTTCAATATCAGCTTTAAATTTAACTGATGCAGTTTTACCTGGCTCTAATGATGCGTGTACATCATAGTTGTCAACTGTAAATCCGTGAGTTTCATCTTCAGCTCTTTCAAGGTTAGTAAGATAGAAAGTTACTGTATCACCTTTGTTTACTGTTACTCTTTCTGGATTGATGTGAGATCTAACCAATGTAGCATATACTGTTACATTATGACCTTCTCTTACAATTCTCTCTTGACCTGCTAATGTTTTCCCTTTGGAAACTTTACCAGTTCTTGAGTTTGTACCCATTTTATAACGTACTTCAGGATGTAGTTTACTCATACGAATAGCAACTGCTTGGTGAGGCTCACCTAAAGGAATTGGCATATCGTATAATAAATCCATTTTTTTACCACTAATATCAATTAACTGGTGATTTTGTGGGTGGAGTGGACCAACTGGATCAAATCTGTCAATTGCTAGTTTATTCAAAGAGATAATATATTTCCCTTGAGGATCAGCAGATTTACCTTCCATACCACATAAGTGACCAACATTGTAGTGAACATTAACTTTATCTAAAACTTTTAGATGTTTATAATCCCACTTAACAATTTGTGAATCAACATATAAAGATGTGTAAATTACACCATCTTTCCATTTTGCACCATATTGGTTATGCAGTGGCCCAAGACCTAACTCAACTTGACCATGTAAAGAGTCTTTCATACTTAAGATTGGAATCCCATATGGATCTTTTCCAGCATATTTATGATCTTTAATGAGTTTTTGGATTTTGCTCCATTTATACACAGAAGCATGAGTATCTAGTTTACCACAAACTACGATATATTCACCATCTGGAGAAACATCAACACCATGCGGTGATTTTGGTTCAGGAATTAAGAAAAGTGCGTTATTTGCAACAGCAACACTCATTGGAATTACTCTAATACCATTGATAACTTTATAGTTTTTCTTATCTTTAACTAGTTTTTCTAATTTTTTCCAGTTATATACATGTAAAAAGTCAGTATCGTTTCTTGAACAACCTGCTTCAAAAGGAGGCATACCTACTTCGATACCACCTGTATACATTTCAGAGTTAAATGAGTTAGTAAAGCCCCAACCATAAGAAGCACCTTTACCTGCATCACTTAAATCTTGCATATATGGAGGCAATTCAAGTACGAAAGATTTCTTTTCGTTGATACGACCTTTTGTATTATTAAATTTCCAAAAAGTGATACCACCACGATATGTTTCTTTGTACTCTTCAATTGGGTGATAGTTATTATCAAACGGAGCAGCATATTGAGATGCTTCTAAGATATACTCTGAATTTGGCGTAAAGAAAGCTCCACCATGATCTGATTTAAAAACAGGGTTAACAACAATTTGCTTTGTTTCAAAGTCATTCAAGTCAAGAATAGCAATACGTGGATTAGCTTTATCATTGATAGCTAGCCATTTACCATCATATACACCTTTTGTTTCTGAAAGACCCGGGTGGTGTGTATCTCCCCAGTTAATCTCACGACCACGGACATTCCCTTGTCTTAAAACTTTTTTACTCTCTTCGTCATAGCCATACCCTTGCCATGGTTCTGGAGTAAATACACCTATATATTTTAAAATTTTCATAGATGGAACACCATAGACCATCATTTGTCCAGATTGTCCACCAGAACTGAAAATCATAAATTCATCTCTACCACCACTTGGTGTGTAAGTTTTAGCAGCATGAATTACATCATTTTCTGTAAGTCCTCTTGCTTTCATCACTTTTTCAAGTTCCCCACCATTAGCAGATGCCACTGTAGCAGCTAATGAAGTACCTAAAAGAAGTGAAGTAAGCTTACTTATTTTTGTAGCCATTTTTTCTCCTTCATTTCATTTTGAGAAATAATCCCAAATGATAGAAGAATAATAATACATATTTTATTGCAATAATTTGACCTAAGTCAAATTATTACATTAATTTTATTTTTTAAAGTTTTTTAGATTTTTTTGTACGATTTGTAACTTTTGAAGCGTATTACTCAGTTCATCGAGTACTTCTATTATGACATCTTCTTTTTTAATCAGCTCTTTATCTGGGTTCTCTTCATCACTCATTGTTGCAATTAATTCCAGTAAATTTTCTATATTTTTTTCAACCTCTTCAAAAGAACTATTTGTTCGCTGCATGGATTGCATAGCGAATTCCATAGAATCATTAATTTTTTGAACAAAATAATTGAAATCATCTGAAGCTGCAGAAACATCACTCAAATTAGACTCTATTATAATTGGTTCAATTCCCTTAACCGTCGATTTTTGAATAATATTTCGAGATATTTGTAAAAATTTCTGCGTAAAAGCAATAAGATCTTTTAACTGCGTAAAAAGGTAAAGAAGCAGAGCCAATATTATAGCAAATAAGGTAATTTGAATCTTTTTGTTTCGCTCTTTTATAGCATCTAAATAGTGTTTATGAATTGCAATAATTTTATTGAACTCTGCAACCAATTTTAAATTTTTCTTATAAATTTCATTAACAATTTTTTCCAAAATAATAATGCCATAAGGATTAGTAATTTTATTTTTATCTCTAAAATGTTGAACAAGGAGATAAAAATCATTCCACAGAACTACTATCTGCTTCGTCTCCTTTTTCAATTCATCACTATCCAGATTATTAAATACATCATTCTTATTGTTCATATTTGCAATAAACAACTTTATCGATTCATCTAGTTGTTTTGTAGAAGCATTTTTATTTTTATAAATATAAAAAATATTTTTAGCTATTTCCTGTGTAAAAGCTTTTTGTTCATTAATGGTCTTAAGTAACTTTAGATTATCACTGTTTTGCGTAGCAATATGTTTAGAGAGAAGTGCTAAAATCACCAAAAGTATCAATATTAAGGCAGCAACAAATTTTATTTTATTCATCTATTTTATCCTTATATATCTCCTGTAAGGCTATTGGATCTAACACTTCAATCTTACCATGTATTATATCAATTATTTTATCACGTTTAAGTCGATTAAGGACACGAGAAAGTGTTGCAGGCTGAATATGTAGCATTTTAGAAATATCATAGCGTTTGAGTTTATTGAACATTTGCAAATCATTATGTAGCATCAAGCTAACCTTTGAAACTGCATCAAAAATAAATTCTCTATTTATTAATGATTGCAACTGTAAAGATCGATTTACAATTTCTTTGCTAAAAGCTTTACATAAAAGGTTCGTATCTAAAAAATATTTTTTAAATTTTTTATATTTTATAGCCAAAATTTTTGAATCTTCAACAAGTTCAACATTTGAAAAGTTATCTATTAGGGGATCATCAAGATCTGAGATTTCTGAAATCATAGAATTTTCATAAATATAATGCAGAAAAACTTCGTTATTATATTTGTCAATTTTATAACTTCGTGCCAGACCTGAAATTAAAAAAAGCAATTCATCACTTTTTGAATTTTCATAGCAATAAATGTATCCTTTTTTACAAGAATGCAATGTAGATATCGAAGCTAATTGCTTGATACTTTCCTCATCCAAAGATGAAAAAAATTCATGTTGTTCAATAATCTCTTTGAGTAACACTCATCATTACCTAGGTGCAGAATAGTGACATTTTTCTTTTGTTATATCAAATTTAAAAAGTACTTTTTTGCTTTTTGCACTTATATAAAGGTAAGAGATATTTATGCCCGCTTGCAAAAATCTTTTGGAAGTTTTACATACACCATCTACAACAACTTTTTGCATTCGGCTATGATCTTGTTGAATAATAGCATCATCACTCTTTGCTGGATCATTTATAGCAAATGTATAAATGAGCGTTGTATCTTTATTTTTAATACTTTGCAAAGTTGTGAATTTATCTATTTTTTGAGGAAGATTTTTAGAGATCTCTTTTGCAGCCATAGAGGCAATTTCTCTATTTTGCTCTTGCATCTTTGCCAATGATACATCTTGATATTTCATTTGCATATTTTGAGCAAAAAGATTTGCTGTAAATATACTGAGCAGTGTAGATATTAAAAAGAATATTTTCATTCTTAGCCTTTAATTTTTTAAAGTATTATTGCCATCTAATTGCTGATATGCATTAATTTGCTGTTAGATGGCAATATACACTATTCATTGTTATTAAAAAATGATTTTTATCAATCTCTTCTATTTTTTTGGGACAACATACATATTATAGTAACGACCCTCAAATTTAGGTGGTTTTTCCATCACGGCAATATCTTCAACCATTGGCCAAACACGCTGAAGCACTTCACGCGCTGCTTCAGGATGCGCCATCTCACGACCACGTAAAAATACTCTAAATTTTACATGCTTACCTTTTTCAAGAAACTCTCTAGCATGTTTTACTTTGTAAGCAATATCATTTTCAGCAATCTTTACAGAAAGCTTGATCTCTTTTACATCGATCTTCACTTGATTTTTACGTTGCTCTTTGAGCTTTTTCTCTTCTTGGTATTTAAACTTACCATAATCCATGATCTTAGCAACAGGTGGTTTTGCATCTGGGGCAATTAGAACTAAATCTTGACCTAACTCATTTGCTTTTTCCATAGCTTCATCAAAAGAGACAATCCCTAAAGACTCTCCCCCATCTACATTACATCTTAACTCTGTTGCACGAATGTCATCATTCATTATTACACGGTTTTTTTTACTCAAAAATTTACCTCATTTATTTTAGTTTGTATAAGTTTGAGGAAATCATCCTCACTCATAGTGTACTGCTCTCTAGTTCGTCTGTCACGAATAGCAACTGTTTTGTTCTCGATCTCTTCATCGCCAATTACGACAATCATAGGAACACGAGTCTTCTCAGCTGTTCTGATTCTTTTGTTCAAAGAGTCATTCTTCGCATAGATCTCACTATCGGCATTAATATCAATAAGTTTATCTGATAAAAGCTTAGCATATTCTTTATGTGTCTCTGCAACAGGAACAATTGCTACTTGTGTAGGAGCAATAAACATTGGAAATTCTCCTGCATAGTGTTCTGTTAAGATCCCAATGAAACGCTCAAATGAACCTAAAATTGCACGGTGAATCATTACCGGTTGGATTTTATCGTTGTTTTCACCATTATATTCAAGTTCAAATCGTGACGGTAAGTTAAAATCGAGCTGAATTGTCCCACACTGCCACTCACGACCAATCGCATCGGTTATTTTGATGTCAATTTTTGGACCATAGAATGCTCCGCCACCCTCATCTATCTCATAAGGAAGTGCGTGTTTATCCATCGCATTTTTAAGTGCCTGTGTAGAAATTTCCCACACTTCATCACTTCCTACTGCTTTATCTGGACGTGTTGAGATCATCATTTTATAGTCAAACTCAAAAGTTGACATGATTTTATCTACAAAATCAACTACTTCAATGATCTGATCTTCAATCTGATCTGCACGACAGAAGATATGCGCATCATCTTGTGTAAATTCACGTACACGAAAAAGTCCATGCAGTGCTCCTGTCATTTCGTGACGGTGCACAACGCCATACTCAAAGTATTTGATCGGTAGATCTCTATAAGAGTGGAGTTCATCTTCATAAACCTTGATATGTCCTACACAGTTCATTGGTTTAACACCAAACTCAATATCATCAATCTGTGTAAAATACATATTTTCACCATAGTTTTGGTAGTGTCCTGATGTCATCCAAAGATCAGAGCGTAACATCTCAGGACCACGAACCGGTTCATAACCGCGTTTACGGTGTGCTTTAAAAAGAAGTGACTCCAAACGCGCACGAAGACGCCCTCCTGCAGGCAGCCAGATCGGGAAACCAGCACCAACTTCTTCACGAAAAGTAAAGAGTTTCATCTCATTTCCAAGCTTACGGTGATCACGTTTTTCAGCTTCACGCAGCATATCCATATGCGCTTTTAAAGCCTCTTTTGTTGCAAATGCTATACCATATATACGTGTTAGCATCTCATTTTTACTATCACCTCCAAGGTATGCACCAGAGATCTTTGTCAATTTAAAGTAGCGAATAAGCCCAATATTTGGCAAATGTGGTCCACGACAAAGATCTTCAAACTCACCCTGTTTATAAATACTTACATCTTCATCAGGGATCATATCTAAAACGGCTTGTTTTAGATGATCCTCTTTAAACTTCTCTCTTGCTTCTGCTTTTGAGATCACATAACGCTCAATTGGAAATTTTTTCTTTGCAAAAGAGAGCATCTGCTTCTCTATCTTTTTAAGGTCTGCCTCACCTATCTCTTCTGATATTTTAAAGTCATAGTAAAAACCCTCTTTTACAACAGGACCTACATAAAACTCAGCATCACTGTAGAGTGATTTAATCGCCTGTGCCATTAAGTGCGCTGTTGAATGACGCAGAACTTCTAATGCTTCTGGTGAATTATCTAACTCTATCTCTTGGCCACTAAGTCCCAACTCTTCTGCAGTTTGCAGATCTACTATTTTATCTTCATATTTTATTGCAATTGCGCTCAAAATCTTTCCTATAATTCAGTTTTTAATACTGCACCGTTTGATGCGTTTGATACGAGTAGTTGATAGCGTTTCAACCATTTTGATTTTACTTCATTTTTATACGGTTTGTATTCAGCTCTTCGTTTCGCGATAGTCTCTTCATCAACATTAAGACGTAAAATATGCTTATCAACATCTAGTTCGATCTCATCACCATCTTCAATCAAAGCAATAAGTCCACCTTCTGCCGCTTCAGGAGATACATGTCCGATTGAAGCCCCTTTTGTAGCACCACTAAAGCGACCATCGGTAATGAGTGCAACACTCTCACCAAGTCCCATACCCTGAATAAGAGCCGTAGGTGCTAACATCTCCTGCATACCAGGACCACCTTTTGGACCCTCGTAGCGAATAACAACAATATTACCAGGTTTGACTTTATGTGCCATAATCCCGGCTATTGCTTCTGGTTGTGAGTTAAAACAGATCGCCGTACCTTTGAAGTGACGCATACTATCTACTATTCCAGCAGCTTTGATAACCGCACCCTCTTCAGCTAAGTTTCCAAAGAGAATTGAAAGCCCACCAACTTGAGAATAGGCATTTTCATTTGTATGAATAATAGAAGTATCTTTAATATAGGCATCTTTAATACGATCGCCTAAGGTCTCACCTGTAATAGTTAAAGCATCAAGATGTAAAATATCCTCACCTCTGCGACTTACCTCTTTCATTACAGCATTTACACCACCTGCATCATCAATATCTTTCATATGAACAGTCGTTAATGATGGAGAGATCTTTGCGATGTGTGCGACTTTCTCAGCAATTTTATTGATATTTTCAATTTTGTATTCAACATCAGCCTCACGCGAAATAGCCAACATATGAAGTACCGTATTTGAGCTTCCACCCATTGCCATATCTACAACAAATGCGTTGTGAACCGCTTTTTCATTTAAGATATTTTTGAAGTTGTACTTCTCATTGTTTTCCATCTTTGCAAGTTCAACAATTCTTTTGGCAGCTTTTTTAACCATCTCAATACGCTCAGGAGTCATTGCAAGTACAGTACCGTTACCAGGAAGTGCAATCCCCATCGCTTCACAAAGTGTATTCATAGAGTTTGCCGTAAACATACCAGAACAGCTTCCACCTGACGGACAGGCATTACACTCAATATCTTTGAGTTCTTCTTCGCTCATCTTCCCATCATTAAACTCTCCAACTGCTTCAAATGCAGTTGCTAAATCAATAGGGGTACCATCTTTTTTATGACCTGCTGGCATCGGACCACCTGAGACAAAAATAGTAGGAACATTTACACGAAGTGCACCCATAATCATACCCGGAACAATCTTGTCACAGTTTGGAATACAGATCATTGCGTCAAGTTTGTGTGCATTCATTACCGTCTCAATAGAGTCAGCAATAATCTCACGTGAAGGGAGTGAATAGAGCATTCCGTCATGCCCCATTGCGATCCCGTCATCAACACCAATCGTATTAAATACAAATGGTACACCACCTGCTTCACGAATAGCCTCTTTTACGATCTCTCCATATTCATGAAGAAAAAAGTGCCCTGGAATAATATCTATATAAGAATTTGCAATCCCAATAAACGGTTTGTCAAAATCTTCATCTTTTAAACCCGTTGCACGCAGTAATGAACGGTGTGGTGCTTTATCAAAGCCTTTTTTAATAATGTCACTTCTCATAAATATCCTTACTTTTATTTCATAAAATGAAGTAATACTCTCATTAATTATGGTAATTTTAATAGAATTATAGCACTTTTTTACTATTTTTCTACAAAAACCCTTTACAAATGAAAAATAAATCGCTATAATTCCGGCTCACTTACACAGAGTAAGCGAAAAATTGCGGGAATAGCTCAGTGGTAGAGCACAACCTTGCCAAGGTTGGGGTCGCGAGTTCGAACCTCGTTTCCCGCTCCATTTAAAATTGTTAAACTGTGAAACACTCACGATGCCCGGGTGGCGAAATTGGTAGACGCAGGGGACTTAAAATCCCCCGGTAGCAATACTGTGCCGGTTCAAGTCCGGCCCCGGGCACCATGTTGATAAATTGAAACTGGTGCCATCGCCAAGTGGTAAGGCCGCAGCCTGCAAAGCTGCTATCCCCAGTTCAAATCTGGGTGGCACCTCCAGTTTTCAATTTAAAAACTTTTTACTACAAATGTGGATCTTTGGCAGAGTTGGTCGAATGCACCGGTCTTGAAAACCGGCGAGGGTCATACCTCCCAGGGTTCGAATCCCTGAGGGTCCACCATTTA
>JAMOSE010000003.1 GCA_027063215.1 Sulfurimonas sp.
AACTCCTCACACTCTTTAATAGCCACATCAAGACTCATCTGATAAACACCTGGCATAGATGCTACTTCTGTTTTAATTCCTTCTCCACTTCTTATAAAAAGCGGATAGATAAAATCATCAGTTGTGACATGTGTCTCACGAACCAGTGCACGAAGATGTTTGTTTAGACGAGTACGACGAAATCTTTGAAACATTTTTAAACCTTTATTTTGCTACATTTGCTATAATTGTATTTTAAAAAAAAAGATTTTACCATTTTAAAGATTAATTAATGAATATACAAATATCAGAAATAGCGGATTTACCTTCACGTTTTGGTGATTTTAGAGTAAAAGCCTTTAAAGAGGGAGAAAAAGAGCATCTTGTTATCTATGCAAAAGAGCTAGAAGATATACCCATAGTTCGAGTACATTCGGAATGCCTTACCGGTGATGCTATAGGAAGCTTGAAATGCGACTGCAGGGATCAACTTGAGTATGCACTCTCTCTTATCAATGAAACAGGCGGGATGGTTATTTACCTACGGCAAGAAGGTAGAAATATCGGTCTTTTAAACAAGATCAATGCTTATGCCCTCCAAGACAAGGGACTCAATACCGTTGAAGCAAATCATCAACTCGGTTTTGCTGCAGATGAGAGAACCTATGAGATTGTTACTTTTATACTGCATCATTTTGGTATAAAAAAAATAAAACTCCTAACAAACAATCCCGATAAAGTCAAATCTATTTCGGATATTGAAATTGTAGAAAGAGTTCCAATTATTATGCAAACAAATAAATATAATGAAAATTATCTTAATGTAAAACGCGATGAAATGGGACACTTACTCTAAATAAGGGAAAAAAGATGCCAATAGACATTAAAAAAGATTCTCTCCAGTTAGCTCTTAAAAAACTCAAAGCCAGAGAGAGTGTTATGCATCAGCTTGAAGCTATTGCCAGTCTTGGATCCTGGGAAGTAGATCTCAAGACAATGACTTCTACATGGTCAGATGAAAGTTATAAGATCTATGGCATTAAAAAAGGTACACCTGTTGGCCTTAATACTTTTTATTCTCTTTTACTCCCTCAGTATCTTGAAGATGCACAAAAATTGCTAACAAAAGCAATTAAGGGTAAAGAGTTGTCAAGATTCAATTGTCAAATCAAACGTCCTGACGGGGCTATTCGGGATCTTCTTATCAACGGACGAGTTATCGAAGATGCCATATCTTTAAAACTTATAGGAACAACCCAAGATGTCACAGAATTAAGTACTATTAAGAAAGAAGCTCAGGAACTCTCAGAACTCTTAGAACATTCATCCAATGAGATCTATATTATTAATTCTCAAACATTAGAGTATCTCTATGTCAACAAAGGTGCCTGTAAAGCACTTGGATACTCTAAAAATGAGCTTATGAAAAAAACAATCAAAAATATAAATCCTTATATGACAAAGTACCAAATAAATATTATAAAGAAAAAGCTTATCCATGATAATACTGTCTTAAACAGGACCATACATCAACGCAAAGATGGGACACAGTATCATGTACAATCTTATATTTACAAACTCTCTTTTCAAGGAAAGGATGCAGTAGTAGTCTTTGATACCGATATCAGTGAAATTATCGCTCTTGAAGATGAACATCGTAAACAAAGAAAACTTATAGAATATCAAGCCTATCATGATCCACTGACAAATCTTCCAAACAGAGTACTTTTTCAAGATAGGCTTCAACAAGCTATTGCACATTCAAAAAGAAATGATGAAAAATTCGCTCTGCTGTTTATCGATCTTGATCAATTTAAAAAAATCAATGACTCTTTAGGACACCCTATTGGGGATAAAGTGCTCATTGAAACTGCCAATCGCTTTCAGCAACTAGTCAGAGAGGAAGATACCCTCTCAAGACTTGGCGGAGATGAATTTACAATTATTTTAAAAAATATAAAAGATGAGAAGAATACTGCAACAGCAGCACAAAAACTTATCAACAGTATGAAAAAATCCATTGAAATTGCACATCATCAACTTCATATTTCTGCAAGTATTGGTATCAGTATCTATCCGGATGATACAGATTCTCAAGAGGATCTCATAAAATTTGCCGATACTGCAATGTATAAAGCAAAAGATGAGGGTAGAAATAATTTTCAATTTTACTCTATAGAAATGACAAAAAATGCCGTTAAAAAAGTAATTATGGAAAATAATCTTCGTATTGCTATTGAAGAACAGCAGTTTCAAGTCTACTATCAACCCCAATATGATGCCAAAAAAGAGAAAATGGTAGGAATGGAAGCGCTTGTTCGATGGAATCATCCACATGTAGGTATGATTTCACCTATGGAATTTATCCCTATAGCTGAGGAAAACGGTTTAATTATTGCTATTGATGAAATTGTAATGCAAGAGGCTATGAAACAGTTTAGCAAATGGTATAAGGCAGGGCTCTATCCTGGAAAACTTGCGCTCAATCTCTCAATGAAACAACTTGCGCACAATCACTTTATGACTTATTTAAAGAAAACAATGAAAGCATGTAATTTTGATCCTTTGTGGCTTGAACTTGAGATAACAGAAGGACAAATGATGCAAAATCCAGAGCAGTCTATCAAAAAACTGCAAAAATTAAGTAAGCTTGGTATCGAAATTGCCATTGATGACTTTGGGACAGGCTACTCATCACTTTCTTACCTAAAAAAACTTCCCCTCCACAAATTAAAAATTGATCAGTCATTCATTCGAGACATTCCAAAAGACAGCGATGATGTAGCTATAACAAAAGCAATTATTGCAATTGCAAAAAGTTTAAACTTAAAACTGCTTGCTGAAGGTGTAGAGACACAAGAACAAAAAGAGTTTATTGTAGAGCATGAATGTAATTTTATTCAAGGCTACTTCTACTCTAGACCAATCAACAGCGATGATATGGAAGCTCTTTTAAAAAAACAAAATCAATAAAATTTTGTCTCTTGAAGCGCTGAGGCACGTCTCTCTGCAGAAGCAAGTGCTTTTAGAAGTTGTGAGGTAGTTTCCTGTAATTCTGCATAATAAAGTTTTGCCTTATCAATCTCTAATGGATCAATTGAATTTTTTCCCAACATTTTTGAAAAAAAACCTTTTTTCTTCTCTTTAAAAAGTATATTATAAATTTTCGAATACTCTCTGTGCCATTTTTCATGTTCAAAATCCAAATTTGTATAAAACTGACTTCCGATAATCTCTTGCATATGATTTTGCGGGTCATAAAGCCATTTCCCAAATTCACATTTTGTTTTCTCTACAGCAGTCGGATTTGTAATCTCTTTACCATTGATCGCTGTTTCAATCTTTTGCATCTGAATTTCATGTGCCTCTTTTGCTTTTTTAATAGCTACTAATGTTTCGTCTTTTGTCATAAAATATCCTTAGCATATTCCTAAAAATGAATAGACTTCTAATTTAATTAAAAAAAGTATATAATACCAAACCTAATTAAAAACTAAATATTTAAACGAACATATTGCATCATAGTGTGAGGCAAAAGTTCGCAGTAGCTACTGGTAGCTGCAAGGACTTTTAACGAAGCAATATGGTGTAATATGTTCGCCCTACAGGTAAAAGATAAGCTATCATCTACTTCGTTAAACTCTTTTGAAGCTACTAGTAGCTTTTGCAATAGTTTGCCTCATAGCTAATAGCTTATCTTTTATTTAAATATTTAGTTTTTAATTGGGTTTGGTATAATACCACAAAAACGAAAAAGAGGAAACCCCATGCAACACCCCGAACCAAACGATAATGAAATAAAACTAAGTACAAAAAGATATATTGTTTCAAAAACAGATCCAAAAGGCATTATTGAGTAC
>JAMOSE010000004.1 GCA_027063215.1 Sulfurimonas sp.
TATAGAGATATTGCCATCTAACAGCAATAATCAACTTTTAAACAACTCTTGGATATAATCGCGAAAAATTTATCCAAGAGAAGCTTACAATGGTAACAGTACAAAATCTTACAATGCGATACGGAAACAGAGTTCTGTTTCAAGATATTAACTTAAAACTTGACCGTCATAAACGTTACGGTCTTATCGGTGCAAACGGTGCCGGAAAAACTACATTTTTAAAAATCCTTTCAGGTCAGATCAACGAGTATGAGGGTGAAGTTATCATCCCTAAACAAAACAAAGTTGGTGTTTTAGGACAAAATCAGTATGCTTTTGAAGACTTTACCATTATGGATGCAGTCCTTTATGGAAACAAACGTCTTTACGATGCCATTAAAGAAAAAGAAGAGATCTATATGACAGGTGACTTTGAAGACGATGCAGTTAATAATCGTCTTGCAGAGCTAGAGACTATCTGTGTTGAAGAAGATCCTACGTATGAGTATGATGTAAATATCGCTAAGATCTTAGAAAATGTCGGTATTGCAGCTGAGAAACACAATGAACTTATGAGTACACTTGACTCTGCTGATAAATTCAAAGTTTTACTTGCACAAGTTCTTTATCCAAAACCGGATGTACTCTTCCTTGATGAGCCTACCAACAACCTCGATATTGAAACCATCAGCTGGTTAGAGAATGAACTCCAACGCCACGAAGGTACTATGGTTGTTATCTCACACGATAGACACTTCCTTAATGCTGTTGTTACAAACATCTTAGATGTTGATTACCAAAAGATCCGTGAATTTACAGGAAACTATGATGACTGGTATATCGCTGCAAATGTAATGGCAAAGCAGATGGAACTTGACAATGCAAAAAAACAGAAAGAAAAAGAGCAACTTGAAGCTTTCGTTCGCCGTTTTAGTGCAAATGCATCAAAAGCAAAACAGGCAACTTCACGTCAAAAACAACTCGAAAAACTCAATATTGAAGAGATTAAACCATCTTCACGCCGTGATCCTTCTATTGTTTTCAAAGCAAAACGTGTTATGGGTGATGAAGCACTCAATGTTGAGCATATCTGTCACGCTTACGGAGACAATGAAGTACTCAAAGATATCACTTTTAAAGTTGATCCGGGTGAGAAAATAGCAATCATCGGTGGAAATGGTGTTGGGAAAACAACACTTATCAAGATCCTTATGGAGGAGCTAAAACCTAGCTGTGGCGGAACTGTTACATGGGGTGCAACAATTGAGAATTCATACTTTCCACAAGATACTGCAGATATCATTGAGGGTGATGGAACACTCTATGACTGGCTCCGTGCTTTTGATCCAAAACGTGATATTGCAGAGATCAGAAACTGTCTTGGACGTATGCTCTTTAACGGTGAACAGCAAGAGAAAAATGTAGAAGCAATTTCAGGTGGAGAGAAACACCGTATGATGCTTTCTAAAATGATGCTTGAGGGTGGAAACTTCTTAGTACTGGATGAGCCTACCAACCACCTTGACCTTGAAGCTATCGTTGCACTTGGTGAAGCACTTCATGAGTTTAAGGGTAATGTCATCTGTGTCTCTCACGATAGAGAGTTACTCGATGCTTTTGCTACACGTGTTATTGAGATCCATGAAGATCATACTTATATAGATTTCCAAGGAAGCTATGAAGAGTTTGCTGAGGCTAAAGAGGCTGGTAAAATCTAGTCATGGCACAATACTCTGATTATTTAGGTTTGGGAATTGCAGGCAATTTTGCCCTGCATCTTGCACAGGCCGGTGAGCTTGAAGATTTTAAAGATGTCATTACAGAAGATGAGGCTGCTCCAAAAGGTATTTTTCCCTTTTATCTTCCATGTACAAAAACACAAAAGAGTGAGCGTCCTCGTAATATCCTTTTTACCTATCCCCTCTCTAGCACAGAGATACAACTTCCAAATGAAAACGTAAATGTTCAAGCAGAACCTGAAGTTGGACTTGTTTGCGATGTTGTTTACGAGAATGACAGTATCAAAAGCATTACTCCAAAAGCTTTTGGAGCATATAATGACTGCTCCATCAGAGAAGCAGGCAGAGAGAAGATCAGTGACAAAAAGAACTGGGGTGTAAACTCAAAAGGTCTCTCTGAGCAACTCCTTGAAATAGATAAATTTGAAGCAGGCTCTGTAATGGATAACTACTCAATTTGCAGCTTTTTACGTCGTGATGGAGCACTGCATCCTTATGGTGAAGATGTAGAGCTTAATGGATATAGCTACTTCTATGAGAAACTTACACAATGGATAGTCAATCAGATCAACACACAAGAAGATTTTGGACCACTTGAAGATATAAAAAGCTATATCAAAGCATGCAATAATCCCAAAAAACTTATCATCAGCATAGGTGCTACGCGTTATACGCCTTATGGAGAATCAACCTTCTTACAAATCGGGGATGAAGTAATCATTGCACTCTATGATCACAACAGATACACACTTGAAGCACTAACAGACGCTATAAAAGAGGCAAACTATACTCAAGAAGCTATGAGTATCTTGGCACAGAAAGTACGCTAATGTCACGCGGTAAAAAACTCGATCTCTTTATCGGTGCAGATATTGATGATGGATGGGCAGAAGTTGCCTCCCCTCGCAAATCTAAAATCTCACATGAGATTTTAGAGCCACAAAAACACCAACTCCACTTTTCAAAAGAGAAACGTCGCGGTAAAACAGTCACACTGGTAGGCCCTTTTCAACTTTCAAAAGAGAATGCAAACAAAACACTCAAACTTTTAAAGAAAAAACTTGGATGTGGCGGTGCTTATAAAGAAAATTTTATGGAGTTTCAAGGGGAGTTAAAAGAGAAAATTCGCCCTCTTTTGCTTGCAGAAGGTTTTCGATTTAAACAGGGGCACTAAGAGGCATCCCGATCCTCTTCTATACTCTTTGTTGCTGCACTGCTGACATTGGATGTAATAACATAGCGATCACGCCCACTCTCTTTTGCCTCATAAAGCATCTCATCAGCACGTGAAATCAAGATCTCATTATCGAGTGCCTCATCTGCTATACAACAGACAACACCAATGGAAACTGTTACAAACTCACATACAGTCGATTTTTCATGTTTTAACTCTCTATCACGCACGGCATCACAAATTTCACGTGCAATTTTTGCACTATTGGATTCACTTGTATCACTCAACAAAATACCGAACTCCTCTCCTCCAAGTCTAAAAACATAATCACTTGGACGTTTGAGTGTATCTTTGAGTACCTTGGCGACAGATTTGAGTGCAAAATCTCCTTCAACATGCCCGTAAGTATCATTATACTGTTTGAAAAAATCAATATCAACCATCATAAAAGTAATATAACTTTTACTTCTCTTTGCACGCTGTAACTCCCGATCATAAATAAAGTTAAAATATCTTCTGTTATGAAGCGTTGTCAAAGAATCTGTATAAGAAGCATTTTCTAGTTTTTTATTCACACGTTTTAATTTTCTTGCAACGATCTCAAGCTGAGAGTGATCTTTTTGAATACTTCTAAAAACATAAAATAAAACAACAAGAACAATAAAAGTGATAAGAGTAAGAATTGTACCAATTTGAGTTAAAATTGATTTATATGTATGCAAAAATTTCTTTCGCTCATAATTGGCAATACTTACTTCATAGTTGATAAGCTTTTGTAAAACTCGATGAATAGAAGAGACTTTTTTTTCTAAAGTACTGATAGATATATGACTCAAATCTCTACCATTTTTTGCAGCCAAGAGAATTCTTGTAAAATATCTGTTGGTAGATTTAATCTCCATATCTGTATATTCTACATACTCCATCTCATCATCGCGTTTAAAATGAGACATATAACTTTTCCACTTCTTATCTATATCAAGAAGAGCATCTTCAAGATTTGAAATAATTTCAGATCTGCTCAGCTCTTTTCGCGAAGCTTTATAAAGCGTATCTGCCAAACCATTATGATACTTTTGTAAAATCTCATTAAGTTCTGTAACGGGAACCAGTGAACCAAAATATAAAGAATCTATATTTTTTTTCATTGCATTCACATAGGTTGTTCCCATAATACCGATACTGACAAGTCCCAGCGTAATAAGTAAAAAAAGAAAAAAAAGCTTACTTCTAAGCTTCAATGCTTCTATAAATTGCATATGTCTCCCTAATATCTTCTTTGAACAAAGCATATTGTGTACCAGATAGTTTGCATTTTATGATAAAATTTCAACAAGAATAAAAAAATAAACAATTTGTCATACAAAGAGGAAAAATGGAAGCAAAAGCAATAAAGACAGAGAGATATCTTTCAACAAAAGATATTCAAAAACATCTGCACAATGTTGAATATATCATTATGGCAGCACCTGCCCCAGAACACTTTAAAGATACCCCTATCCACTTTACAATCTTTTTAAATACAGCAGATACAATCCCGGCAGATATCCAAAAAGCCATCTTAGATAAGTTTAGAGATGAGCATAAAATAGGTGAGCCTCAAGAACTTATGAGTCAACTTATGCCTGTCGGTTTTGCAGTCAGTCAAGCACAGGAAACGCCTATGCCAATGCTTCTTGTCAAGCCAGAAGATCAGCGAACTATTCCACACACCGTAATGCATGTTATGGATTTTTTAGCTGATTCTGATGCATTTTATGAAGCTAAAGAGAAAAATCTTACCGGTTGGAGCTATGCTTACGAATAAATTTGCAGCTTTGCTACTAAAGTAGCATTTGCTGTTACGTACTCTGCTTATAATTCTGCTTAGATATTAAAAAAATACTTTACAATTCAAGGAGAATATCATGAAAAACATTTTACTATCAACTCTTTTATCATCACTCTTACTCAGCAGTGGTCTCTATGCACAAAGTGAGATCAAAAGTGTAAAAGAAGTAAATAAAAGTGCCGTAAACAAAGGTACACAGGATGCACTTGCTAGTCAAAAGAAACTTATTACCCAAGCGGTTAACTCTTTAAAATTCACCAATGAGGCACTTGTTGCTCTCAACAAAAATGACAAAAAAAGTGCTCAAAAAAACATTGAAAAAGCACTTGGCAAACTTGAAGTTATCTTAGCAGCAAAAGATGCTCCAAAATTTCTGCCAATAGACAGCAGAGTCTCAATGGTTGAGTATATAGGAACAAAAAAAGATATAGAAAAAAAAGTTGATGCGGTAGAGGATCTTCTTAAAGACAATAAAATTCAAGTTGCACGTGTATTGCTCAACAGTTTACAAAGTGAAATCGACATTACAGTTGTCAGTCTTCCACTTGTAACCTATCCTGATGCGCTAAAACTTGCAGCGAAATATCTTCATGAAAATCAAGTGGATAAAGCAAAAAGTGTCTTGGAAGTTGCACTCTCAACATTTGATACAACAACAACGGTTATTCCATTGCCACTCTTAAAAGCAACAGATCTGATCAATGTCTCTGCATCGCTTTCTAAAAACGGCAAAAAAGAGGATGCTCTAAAATACCTCCAAGCAGCAGAAAATGAACTTGATGTTGCACAAGCACTTGGCTATGTAAGTCACTCAGATATAAGCTATAAAGCACTTCACACTGCAATTAAAAGTGTACGAAAAGAGATCAAAGGCAAAAATAAAGCTGAAAAACTTTTCGATGAGTTAAAACACAAAATCAAAGATTTTAAAGATAAAATCTTTTCTGAAAAAACAAAATAATTTTATCTATGAAGAGGCTAAGGATTCTATATCCTTAATCTCTTTTACTATTGCTTTGGAAAGATTTTCATACCCATTTTCTGTTACTAAGATGTCATCTTCTATACGAATGCCGATTCCTCTATATTTTTTTGCTACAGTTTTATCATGCTCATCTATATAGATCCCCGGTTCAATAGTTAAAACCATCCCTTTTTGCAGCGGTATCTCTTTGCCTTTTGTATCTTTATAAGGACACTGATCATGAACATCTATTCCCATCCAGTGCCCTATTCCATGAGGAAAGTATTTTTTATGAGCCTCTTTCTTTAAAAGCTTTTGAACCTCTCCTTTTAAAATTCCAAGATCAACTAAACCCTGACAGAGTAATTGTTCTGCTTTTTTTTGTAATGCACTACGAAGAACATTCGGTGCAACCATAGCAATGATCGCTTTTTCTACATCTAGAACAAGCGTATAAATTTCTCTTTGTGCTTTTGTAAATTTGGCACTTGAGCTGATTGTTCTTGTGATATCACTTGCATAATAATTATATTCACACCCTGCATCTATCAAAATTAATCTATCAGGTGCTATCTTATCGCTGTTTTGAATATAGTGAAGGGTATTTGCATTATTTCCGGATGCTATTATAGATGTATAGGCATCACTTTGTGCACCTTGCTTTTTAAACATGTACTCAAATTCTGCTTGCAATTCGTACTCATACTCCAACTCTTTTACTTTTTTCATGGCTCTGTGATGTGCTGTTTTTGTGATATGAAGAGCTTTTTTGATCAAGGCAATCTCAGCATCTGATTTGATTAAACGCATCCGCTCAATTATTGTTGCAGCATTTTGAAAACACTCTACTTCTTTTGCATAGCGTTTTAAGAGTTTGACCTTGGAGTAATCCAACTTAAAATCATAATAGAGTCTTTTGATTTTTGTATCTAAAAAAGATTTCAACTTCGCTGTAAGTTCACTCTCATCAAATACATCATCAAGATCAAAAAGCTCTTTTGCTCGTTCTTTTCCAAGACGCTTACCATTCCAAAGTTCCTCTTGTTTCTCTTTTTTATAGACAAAAAGATAGATTTTCGTATCTTTTTTCTCTTTAACAAAAACAAGTGCAGCCCTATCTTCTGTAAAACCACACAGATAGTAAAAATTACTGTTTTGACGATAAGGATAGTGTGTATCATGTGAACGTGTTTGATACTCTGCGCTGAACAAAACAGAAACAGATCCTTTTTTTAAGCTTTTTGCAAAAGCCTCTCTTCTGTTTTTATATTCAGACTCTTGGATCATTGACAACTCCCCGCTATCCACTTACTCATCTCAGAGAGTGTCTCTGTAAGTGCTTCATTTAAAGCCGCAACACCGCTGGCTGCATTAGCCGTTTTTGTATTCATTATTTTTTTAATATGTTTGCTTGCAATGACTTTTGCACTTTTGTTATCTATGAGTGAAAATGTTATATCTACCACGACAAAAGAGCTCTTCTCATCTTCACTAAAATATTGTGAAAAATCATCAACTCTACTCTCTAGTGTATAATCACTTCTGCTAAAAGATTTGTAACTATCTACTGTTTTAAAAACATGTGAAGCCTGTAAGAGCTGTACGATTTCATCTGTGATAGCTCTGTTTGGATTCTCAGCCCACTCTGAGTGATTATAAGCATACTCTTTATATTTTCCAACAATATATTTCATCTTCTTAGACATCAAAGAGCTTGAAACAAAAACCTGTGCAACTGTTAATGATTTTTTCTCGCATCTACTTACAATAGTATCTAAATTCCCTCTGTCTGTTTCAATTCTATACTCAGTAATAACAGGATATGTTGTTGAACATCCAGCGAAAAAAAGCAGTGCCAAACTTAGTAAAATTCTTTTCATTTTATCTCTCCTGGAGCTATTCTTTGCTGCGTTTTTTTGTAAAGTATATCGGAAGGATTACGTTGAAACTCTTGAAGTGTTCCCTCTAAATCTATCATCATATTTTGGCTCTCTAACATTGTATTGTTCACAGTATGGCTCATTTTCTCAAAAGTAAGCGCAGAGTCTGAAAAGGATACGGCCATATTTTCCATAGTTTTATTCATATTCAAATAAGTATTTTTAATAGATTTAAATGAATCATCTATCTTGGATTCCCAAGCAATACTACTTCGTACCAAAGCATCAATTCTAGGAACTAAGTGATCAACCTTATATGTTATGTTATCAAGATTTTCTATACTGCTTTGAAAATGCCCTACTGTTTTTTGATCAAGTAACTTATCTATTTTATTCATAATGTTTGCCGTATGCTCTAAAAGATGACTCATCTGCTCTTGATTTTTTTTATTTAAAAGTTGTTGCATCCTATCAAGCGTTAAAGAGAGTTGGCTTACGACATCACCAAAAGAACGTTCTAAATGTTTGAAAAATGATGGAGTAGTTTTAATTACAGGATATCTTTGTCCCTTTTTAGCCTGTAAAGGCGGTGCATCATTTTTTCCCTGTGTCAAGTTAATATAAGTTAAACCTGTTATCCCCTGTGCTGTTAATTTTGCAACGGTATTTTCTTTAATCGGAGTATTTTTTAAAATATCTACCGTTACTTCTACCTGTTCTGTATTTTTTGGATTTATTCGCAATCGTGTAACTTTGCCTACTTTAATCCCTCTGTATTTTACAGGAGCATCCATATTTAAACCAAAAACTGATTCATTAAAATAAATAAGATATTTTTGTGTCTCTTCAGCATTTGACGGTTTTAACATCCAGTATGCAAATCCAAACATCATAGCTAAGCCAAATAAAACAGATATTCCAATGAGTGTATAGTTCACTTTATTATTCATTTGCTATTCCAAAAAAAGTTTGTATAAATTCATTTTTAACATTTTTAACACCTTCTAACGTTCCTTCATAGACTATTTTCTTATTATCTATTATAGCCACTTTATCTAAAGTATCATAGATGGATTGCAAATCATGACTGACCATAACAACAGTAAGTCCCAACATATCTCTCAACTTTAAGATCAAACTGTCAAATTCACGTGCAGAAATCGGGTCAAGTCCGCTTGTCGGTTCATCCAAAAAAAGTAGTTTTGGATCCATAGCAAGTGCACGAGCCAAGCCTGCTTTTTTTTTCATTCCTCCGCTTATTTCTGAAGGATAAAGATTTGCATCTTTAGCTTTTAAACCAACTAAATGTATCTTGAATCTTACAATTTCATCGATCATACTTTTAGACAAAGAGGTATATTCTACCAAAGGCAATGCAATATTTTCTTTGATGGTCAAAGATGAAAAAAGTGCTCCGAACTGAAATAATACGCCCCATTGCTGTCTGAGGCTTTGAGCATCTTTTTCACGAATACCATTAAGATTTTTACCTAAAACTTCAATAGTTCCTTCCCTGAAATCCTGTAAAAGCACCATCTCCCGAAGCAGTGTTGTCTTCCCGCAGCCACTTGGACCCAAAAGTCCATAAATTTCACCTTCCTTTACATTCAGATAAATTCCATCATGAATAACAGTATCACCAAAAACAGTTTTGACATTTTTAAGCGTAATAAGAGCCATCTATATTCCTAAAATTGTAAATGCAATAGAGAAAACTGCATCACATACTATTACTGCAAAAATAGATTCAACAACACTTTTAGTTGTATTAAAACCTATGCTTTGTGTATCTGCTTTAACCATAAGCCCTCTGTAAATCCCAATAGATGCTATCAAAAATGCAAAAAAAGGACCCTTTATAATTCCAACATAAAAATGTTTTGCAGCAATAACCTCACTAAATCGATCTATAAAAAGTGAAGGTGTGATATTAAGATCAACATGGGCAACTATCATACCACCTAACATCGCCATCATATCAGCAATAAAGATAAGTATCGGCATCGTAATAACCAATGCAATGATACGAGGGAGTACAAGAAAGGCAAAAGGTTCAAACCCCATAGTCTTCATTGCATCAAGTTCCTGTGTAATCTTCATCGCTCCTATCTGTGCTGCATATGCCGATCCGCTTCGTCCGGCAATTACTATTGCAGTAATGAGAGGAGCAAGTTCACGGAAGATCGAAATACCAAGCATATCTACTATAAAAATATTGGCTCCATAAAGCTTTAGCTGATAGGCAGACTGATAAGCAACAACCAAACCAATCAAAAAACTTGTCAGAGCAATAATACCCAGTGCACGTATAGCACTGTCATTAATTTCAAATGCGATCTCTTTAAAGCGTATATTTTTTAAAGAGGTTAAATATCTTAATTTACTGACAAAAAGTTGCCCAAAAAATTGTAAAAATGAGAGTAGTCCGATAAAATAAGCATAACAAATTTCTCCGATCTTCTCAAAAATATTTTTTTTAGGCATCTTTTTTACTATCTCAGCACTAGCCATATTTTTTGCCACCAAATCTAAGGTTGCTTTTTGCCTAGCATCATTTAAGCATAGTGAAACATCTATTTTTTTTGCACAAAAATCATTTTGAAAATTATAAAGAAAAATAGCACCCCCTGTATCTAAGGATGTTATATTATTTCCATCTATAAGGAGCTTTTTAAATGTGTAGTTTTTTATCTTTTTTACTTCTTGCTCTATATCAGCAACAGTATAAATGCTCAGCTCTCCTCTAAAAGAGAGAAGAAGCTTGTCATCTTGGAGGTCTATAAGAGGTTTTTTATACATCGAGATATTTTAAAAATCTCTCTCTAGCAGTTTATTTACTTTTAAAATAGTAATAATTTTATCGGCCTGTTTCCCAACTCCCTCAATGATAGTATCATCACTATTGGTAGTATCGGGTGCCGGTCCGATATTCTCTTTTTTAATACGTATCGCCATTGTTAATCTGTCAATTACAAAACCTGCAACATCATCACCATGACGCATTACTATAAAACGTGTATCTTCACCCTGTTTTTTTGTTTGCAATCCAAATTTTGCACGAAGATCTATCAATGGAATAACAGCACCACGAAGATTAAAAACACCCATTACATAGCCTGGTACCTGTGGTACTCTTGTCCATGAAAATGGTTTAATAATCTCTTGGATAGAAAGAATAGGCACTGCATACTCTTCATCTCCAATCATAAATCCGACAAGTTGTACAACATCGTCAAGCTGTTCTACAACACTCTCTTGTTGCTCATTTTGTTTATTAATTATATCTTTTAATTTATCACTCATTATAAGAACTCCGATTTAAAATTAACATTTCTTTGTACAACACTCGCTAAATAATCAGCTGAATATGGTTTTGTTATATACTCAACCATTCCAGATTCAACTCCACGCATACGATCAGATTTACTTGTTCTAGAAGTAACTGCAATAAGTGGAAGATTTTTATATCTGTTATATTTTTTGATCTCACTTGCGAGTGAATAACCATCCATTCTTGGCATCTCTATATCTATAAGCATTGCATCAAAGTTATAATCACCTGCTTTTAAGATATTAAGCGCTTCTTGTCCATCACCTGCTTCAACAAGCGTTATTCCCATCGGCTCTAATGCTTTACGCATAATCAATCTATCTGTTTTGGAATCATCAACGATCATAACAACATAATCACTCGGTTTTGTTTTTTCTTTGCTTACGGCACTGTTTTGGTCTTCTGACAAAGCAGAAACTTTTACATTTTTTGCAATATCCATCAATGCTACAACATCAACTATCAGCGTTACTCCGCCATCGCCTCTGATGGTAGCCCCTGCAATTCCCTCAATACCTTTGAGATAATCACCAAGAGATTTAATAACGATCTCTTCTTGACCTACCAAAGTATCAACAATAAGACCTAGTTTACTTGTACCCAAACCAAGCACAACAACATAAGCATGTTCACTGGCATCCAGTATTCGCTCAACTTCAAAAATATCTCCGATATGAACAAGCGAGAGTACCTCATCACGAAGACGCATCACACTTTTACCTTCAACAGTATAAATCTCATCTTTGGAAATTCTTACAGTCTCCAATACTGAAGCAAGAGGAATTGCATAATACTCTTCTTGTACACCAACGAGTAAGGCTTGAATAATTGCCAAAGTAAGTGGAATTTTGAGCTTCATCGAAGTCCCTTTTCCTACTTCCGAATCAATATCAATCATACCGTTAAGCTTTTCAATATTTGTTTTTACAACATCCATTCCTACACCACGGCCAGATACATTTGTCACCTGTGCAGCTGTTGAAAATCCCGGTCTAAAGATTAAAGTATATGCCTCTTTATCACTCATAGAGTCAGCTTCTTTTTCTGTAATGATCCCTTTTTCCAAAGATTTGCTTTTTAACATTTCAGGGTCAAGACCTTTTCCGTCATCATCGATCTGAATAACAATCTGATTTCCTTCATTATACGCTTTTAATGCAATGGTACCCATTTCAGGCTTTCCTTTGGCAACACGTTCTTCAGGCAATTCGATACCATGATCACATGAGTTACGAATAATGTGAACCAGAGGATCTCCAATCTCTTCAACAATTGATTTATCAAGTTCTGTATCTTCCCCAGAGATAACAAGTTCAATCTTTTTATTTAGTTCACGTGAGAGATCCCGAATCATACGAGGAAATTTGTTAAATACTTTTCCAATTGGAAGCATTCTTGTTTTCATAACAGCGATCTGTAAGTCTGTCGTAACAAGAGAAACAATAGATACAACCTGATTAAGCTCTTCTAAAAACTCTTCACCTTCATAACGCTCTTCAACATCATCATTAATTTTAATGAGTCTGTTTTTTGCAAGGACAAGCTCACCAATAAGATTCATAAGGTGATCCAGTCTTTTTACATCTACACGAATTGTCTGCTCAACCTGAGCCGGTGCTTTTTTTGCCGGAGCTGCTGCTTTTGGTTCCTCTTTTTTTGTCTGTTTTTGTACAGTAGGAGCCGGTGTTGGAGCAGGAGCTGCTTTTTTAGGAGCCTCTTCTTTTGGCTCCTCTTTTGATTCTTCTTCATCTTCTGCTTTGGGCATTTCAGGGACAGCTTCACCCGCAGCTATTTTTGCTTCACGTTTTTTTCTATCTTCTTCTTGGCGCTCAGATAAAAGTCTCTCTATTTCAGCTTCAACCTCTTCTGGAGACATACTATCATAATCTATCTCATCTTCATCATCAGAACTGCTCTCTTGTGCCGGCGTCTCTTCCACTGTTTCTTTAACAGGAGCAACAGCTACCGGTGTTTCAACTTCACCTGTACCGCCTGTAATCTTATCAAGACGAGCAACACATGCTGAAACATCAATACCATCATCACTGCTTGTATCACGAATTTTTTCCAGAAGTGCTTTCATTAGGTCAACGGATTCTAAAATAACATCCATTACATCCGGTGTAATAGTTAGCTCTCCATGACGTGCACGATTAAGAACATCTTCCATATGGTGTGTAAGATGCGTAAGTACATCAAAATTTAAAAATGATGAAGCTCCTTTTACAGTATGAGCCACACGGAATATTCCGTTTAAGAGTTCTAAATCCTCAGGATTTGACTCTAACTCTACTAAATCCTCATCAAGTTTTTCAACCAGTTCAAACGATTCAACTAAAAAATCCTGCAGTATCTCTTGAAATTCATCCATATTTTATACTCCCTACTTCATATGTGCACGTACTACACGTGACACTTCATCATAAAATGAGCTTGCCTGAAATTTAACCAAGTAAGCTTCTCCTCCGGCATCTAAACCTCTTCCTTCACTGAAATGGTCACTGATTGAAGAGTTAAAAACAATAGGAACTGCTTTAAAACGTTCATCCTCTTTTACCTTTGCTGCAAAATGAAAACCATCCATTTTTGGCATTTCTACATCTGAAATAATTATTTTTAATTTTTCAGAAAGAGCTTCTCCATATGTTTCATAAAGTTCATTCAGTTTACGAAGACCCTCGTCCCCATCCATAGCTTCTACAACAGTAAAGCCCATTTTTTGCAATGCATCTTTGACAATTTTACGTGCTGTTGTACTATCATCAAGCACCATTGCCAGTCCGGAAAATGTATCTATCTTTGTTGGTGCTGTTTCAGTTTCCGGTTCATAAAGTCCAAGATCCTGAACAACACTCTCCAAGTCTAAAATAAGAAGAACATTATCTCCCTCAATTTTAGTAACACCCGTTATTTTATTTGCCTCAAGTCCACTTGAGCTGTTCATAAAACTTGCAGGTTCAATATCACTCCATGAAATTCTTCGTATTCTTTTTGCTTCATGAACAATAAAACCAATAAGGACATTATTAAACTCAGTAATAATGACACGTGCATTTTTCTTTGCATCTTCTGGTTCAGTTACCCCCATCCATTTTGCAAGGTTTACGACCGGAATCACTACTTCACGCAGATCAAAAATACCTTCTATAAATTCTGGTGTTCCAGGTAACTCTGTCAAAAAAGGAACACGAATAATCTCACGTACCTTTGATACATTGATACCATAGATACCTTCATATACCTGATCTTCTTCTTGTTTAAGTATACGAAAATCTACAAGTTCCATCTCATTGGAACCGACTTTTAGGGAGCTTTCATCCATTTTTATATCTCCTTAGAGAATTGGTTTTCTTCTAACAATTCTTTATCTTGTAATGATTTTACAATAAAATATCTTTGATTGCAAGCAAAAGCAGCTAAATTAATATAGATAAAGCTACTAAGCTTAAAGCTCTTGTTTTGATGAAAATGCCCCTCGATAAAATAGTCACATTCAAAACGATTTGCAAAACGATTTTTTATAAAATCTTCAAACCAGCCAAGCTCTTTACAATCATCCTTCTTATCAAGATGCTCTTCTATTTTATTAATAATAAAATGACCAAGAGCAATATCAATATATTTTAAAATAAAAAGTATAAAAGGATTACGGATCAGTGCAGTATAGATCTTATAACCTACTTTACCATCAAAATCACCATGCGCCATACAAACTTTTGTCTCACCATAATGAAGTACTTGAGGTTGTTGTGCTAATGGAAATATTTTTATGTTTTGAAAAACAACCTTAAGATTAAAATCATGATTGCCTTCAAAATATATAACTTCTATCTCTTGTGCTATTGCTTCAAGCAAATTGATCATCTCTTGATTTTCTTCATAAGTATAATCTATCAACCCAAAAAGAGCATCAAAAATATCACCCATTAAAATAAGTTGAGAAGGTTGCAGTTTTTTAGAGGCTATCGCTTGTATAAAAGCAAGAAGTTGTGGTCTTTGATGTGAGTAGTGCGCATCAGCGATGATATATGCACCCTCACGTAACTCTAGTTTATGGGACATACGCTATATCTGGAATCCCCATAGTCTCATCAAGCCCCATCATAAGGTTTGCATTAACAACTGCCTGCGATGAAGCTCCACGCATTAAGTTATCAATGGCACTTGCAATAAAGAGCATATTGCCTTTTTGTTTGACATAAATATCACAAAAGTTTGTCCCTGCAACATCTTTCATTGTTACGGGCTTTTGTGATATACGGACAAAAGGTTCATCTTTATAATACTCTTGTAAAAGTTTTTCTGCATCAACACCATCTTGAAGCTGAATATAAATAGAGCTAATCATTCCACGCGTTACGGGAACCAAATGCGGTACAAAATTTACAAGTTCAAAATCAACACCGAGTTTATTTGCTATCTCTGGAGCATGACGATGCATCAGTGGATTGTAAGCAAAAAGATTATCATTGACATTGACAAAATGCGTTGTATCACTCAGTTTTTTTCCAGCTCCGCTTACACCTGTTTTTGCATCAACAATAATGGGCGTATTTTCAAGACGACTTTTCATAAAAGGTAAAAGTCCTAGAATTGCAGAAGTAGGAAAACAGCCTGGATTTGCTACAAGTTTTGCAGATTTAAGCTCCTCACGAAACATCTCAGGCAGACCATAAACAACATGAGAAAGATTCTCACTGTCAACATGAGGACAATAAAACGCCTCATAAACATCTTGCGGCAGACGATAATCTGCTGAGAGATCGACAACTTTTACACCTTTGGCAATCAAAGGCTTTACATATGCCATCGCTGTTTTATGTGGCAGTGCCAAAAAAACAAGATCACATAGAGCAGCCATTGTATCTATATCTGCACGATGTACTTCATCTTCACAGACACCATTTAAAGAAGGATGCAGTGCATTTATTGTCGTTCCACCTTCTGAATTTGCAATATATGCAAGTTCAAATGCAGGATGCTTTACAAGCATTTTTACGAGTTCCAATCCGGTATAACCTGTTGCTCCGACAACACCTACTTTAGTGCGCATCAAAAACAATCTCCTGATATTTTACCTCTTCGATCTCAAACTCTTTTTTACCGCCTGGAAGTTGAACAACTACATCATCCCCTTCCTCTTTTCCCAAAAGCTGTTTGGCAAGTGGAGAGTTAAATGAGATCAGCCCAACATCAGGATTGGACTCGGCACCACCTACAATTGTATAAGTAACTTCTTCATCTGTATCCATATCTGTCATCACAACTGTTGATCCAAAACTTACTTTTGAGTGTGCCAACTCACTAGGATCAACAATTTGAGCATTTCCAAGAATCGCTTGTAGCTCTGCTAAACGGTTATCAATATTTTTTTGTTGCTCTTTTGCTGCATGATACTCAGCATTTTCTTTTAGATCACCATGTTCTAATGCCTCTTCTATGGCCTTTACAACACCCGGACGTTTTACCTCTTTGAGATCTTTTACCTCAGCTTGAAGTTTTTCATACCCATAAATTGTCATTGGTTCTACATTTTGCATAGTTGTTCTCTTTTACTAATAATTTTTCTTTTGATGATTATAGCAAAATTTCATATCAGTAGAGCTGTTTTTGCTCATTTTTTTCCCAAGCTTCAAAAAGTTTTTTACTCTCTTCATAATCTATCTGCTGCATATCAAGTTCTTTTGTTTTTCCCAATATGATCTCATAAAATTTTGCATCATCAAAACCAATGGCTGCTGCATCTTTTTCATCGGTTCCATAATAAACTTTTGGTATTCTAGCCCACATCACAGCGCCTAAACACATAGGACAGGGCTTACAGGTTGTATAGAGTTCGCAACCGCTTAGATCAAAACTCTCTAACTTTTTACTTGCTCTTCGTATGGCCAAAACTTCAGCATGTGCCGTTGGATCTTTACTGCAAAGCACCTCATTATGTGCAACAGAAACAAGCTCTCCATCTTTAACTATTACAGCACCAAAAGGACCACCCTCTTGATTTTCCATTCCCTGCAATGCTGAATTATATGCTTCTTGCATCCATCTGTTCATATCTTTTCATTCCTGTTCATTATTTTTAAAAGTTTATCATAGAATTTTCTGCCTTTAAGTTTGGCTTCGATAAAATTGAGTTAAACCTCTTTCAAATAAAAGGATAAAAAATGGGATCATATCAAAGAGTACACACAAAAAAACCACAAGATATTCAAAACAAAAGGGCTTATCTTATTGGTTCTGGAATCGCATCATTAGCTGCTGCACACTATCTTATTCGTGACGGACATATGGATCCTTCACATATTACAATTTTTGAACAAGACAGCCTCAGTGGAGGAGCGATGGACGGAGCAGGTAATCCTGATGATGGTTTTATTGCTCGTGGCGGCCGTGAGATGGAGGAACACTATGAGTGCCTGTGGGATCTCTATGGAGATATCCCTTGTCTGGAAGAAGAAGGTCGAACAGTACTTGACACATTTAAAGAGCTCAATGACAAAGATCCAAACTACTCCAATGTCCGTGTTATTTTTAACCGCGGTGAGAAATATAGACATACAGATCTAGGACTTAAAGATGAACATGGAAATACCCTTATCAAACTTCTTTTAACAAAAGAGGAAGATCTTGGGGACATGAGTGTTGCTGAGTATTTTGAAGCATCCTATTTTGAGACAGATATGTGGCTCTACTGGCGTAGTATGTTTGCATTTGAAACTTGGCACAGTGTTGTAGAAATGAAGCGATATATGCATCGTTTTATTCACCTTATGCCGGGTATGAGTACTATGCGTGGTTTGGTTTTTACAAAATACAATCAGTATGATTCTCTTATCTTGCCACTAAAAAAACATCTTGAAACGCAGGGGGTTGTGTTTCGTTTTGAAACAACAATTACAGACCTTGACATTGAGATCTTAGGAGAGAAAAAGATTGTACGAGCTATTCATCTACGTACAAAAGAGCAAGAAGAAAAAATCACAACAACACAAAACGATCTTGTATTTTTTACAAACGGTTCAATGACAGAGAACTCCTCTTTGGGATCGATGGATGAAGCACCGCTTTTAAACAGAGGCAAAGCAGCAGTATGGGAACTTTGGAAAAAAATTGCCAAAAAAGATCCCGCTTTTGGTCACCCTGAAGTATTTTGCAGTGATATAGACAAAACAAAATGGGAATCTTTCACCATTACTGCAAAAGGAGAGAAATTTCGCAAACTGATGGAACACTTTGCCGAGAGAAAATTTCTACCACACAGAACGGCAACAGGTGGCATTATTACCATTAAAGACTCCTCATGGCTAATGAGTGTTACTGTAAACAGACAACCACAATTTAAAAATCAACCTGCAGATGTCACTGTAGCATGGGCATATGCACTCTTCCCTGATAAAAAAGGGGACTATATCAAAAAAGCTATGAGTGAGTGTAGCGGTAAAGAACTTTTTGAAGAGTTGCTTTATCATTTAGGTATTGCACCTGAAGATATGAATGCATATCTTGCAGAAGTAAAAATTATTCCTGCTATGATGCCCTATATTACAAGTCAATTTATGCCACGTGTTGCGGGAGACAGACCTGATGTCATACCAAAGGGGAGTGAAAACCTTGCATTTTTAGGTCAATTTGCCGAGATCAAAGGAGATTGTGTCTTTACCGTAGAGTATTCTGTGCGATCTGCCATAATGGCTGTTTATACGCTGCTTGATCTTGACAAAGAGGTACCAGAGATCTATCCAAGCCAGTATGACATTCGCGCACTTGCTGCTGCATCAAAAACAATGAAAAGCAGTGACGAAGGAATTATTAAAAAAGCAGTAGAGAGTTTTATAAAGAAAAAACTTGAACATACAACGCTTGAGGATCTCCTCTAAACCTCTATGCGTTTGAGTTGTGAGAGATCAAAGATGATCTGCTCGCACGCTGTTTGTATAGTAATGTGACACCCTTTTTTTGCGATACTTTTTGCATCTTTTATATCACTTAAAAGTTCTATGCGTTCCTGTGTCAAAGGATCATAGGCAAAAAGCCTCTCCTCTTCTACAAAGAAGATCCGCCCTCCACCGCAACCATCACCGACTATGCCCTCACACACCAAAGCAGAGTTAAGATCAAAACCATGAGTCATCTAAACAATCCTCCCGTGCATCTTTTAAAAACTCTTTGTAATCACTTCCATTTTTATCCAAAGCCTTATACTCTTCATAAGTGTACTCTTTAAAAGTGGCATCATCAAGACATCTGCACAGCTTTGTAGAGTTCTCATCACCCGTGCAGTGTGAGAGCATCTCTTTTTTCTGTTCATCTTCCCAGCCCACATAGGAGTTATAGTACGGATAAAGCGCCCAGATGGCAAAACCAATCGTCAGTACAATATTTACAATATACTCACGCTTTCTTGTCTCGAAGTACTTCTTGACATCCCAAGAGATCAATATTAAAAAAACAACCTCAAGCCCAATATTAAACCAATCACTATCTAAAAATTCAAACAATCTCTTTTTTCCTTATCTCTTTTATAGCCTCAGCACACATCACAAGCCCAAAGGTGGCAGTAACACCCATAAAGCTCCCCTTGGCTTTTGTAACAGCTTCTTCAGCAGAAAAAATCACTTTATACTTTTTCTTAAAGCCTCTCTTTTTAAGTTCATAGCGGATCTTTGCACCAAATCTGTCGCCGTAACTCTTCCATATATCACTCACCTGCACCTTTGTAGGATCAAGCCGTTTTGCACTGCCAAAAGAGGATATAAGTTTTTTATAACATTTTTGGGCAAGAGCCAGTTTTGCATTGCGATCATCTATGGCATCAAGAACGAGATCATAAGGATCAAAGTCAAAATCCCATACCCACTCTTCATCCACACGTCTGTTCATAATGGTAAGCTCAGGGTAATGTTCTTTGAGTGCTTCTACTTTAATCGCACCCTCATGTAACTCTGACCACATCTGTCTGTTTTGATTGGAGCGATCAAAAGTATCAAAATCAACAATGGTGATATCTTTCACGCCCGAACGATAAAGACAGTCAAGACAAAAACTCCCAACGCCACCAACACCAAGCAATAAAACTTTGGCATTTTGCAGCTTCGTAAAATCATCTTGTAACAGTTCTTCTATACGCGCATAACGCTCCATCAATCAAGCCACTTTTGAAGATTTTGCATGCTTTGATAGGCTGAGAGATCAAGCATTATAGGTGTTATAGAGATATAGCCTGCCTCTATAGCTTCATAATCACTCATTTTATCTTGAGCATGAGAACGTTTTGAAAAAGCCAGAGGATGCAAACCCAACCAGTAAAACTCCTCTCCTCGAGGATTTCTATGGAGATGAGAGTCATTTGCATAGTGACGATATCCAGCATAGGTAACTTTCATTGCTGCTTCTGTAGCCTCCGGGGGAATATTTATATTTAAAAACTCCCGTTCAGGCAGAGGAAAAGAGCCCTCTCGTATCTTTGTAACAACTTTTTGAATTGTCTTTTTTGCCAAAGAGAAATCTCCATCAGGGTTTGTAAAATCCATCACTTGTGAAATTGCAATAGAAGGCACACCATGAAGCACACCCTCCATGGCACCTGCAGCCGTACCGCTGTAAGTAATATCTTCACCCATATTTGATCCACGGTTTATTCCACTGACAAGCAGATCAGGTTTTTGCTCTTCAAACATAGTACTCAAAGAGAGATAAACACAGTCACTCGGCGTTCCGTCATCAAGCTTGTAAAAATCATCATCCACAGAGATAAAACGCAATGGTCTTACCAGTGTAAGAGAGTGACCACAGGCTGATTTTTCATTTGCTGGAGCAACAACAGTTATCTCTACATTTTCAAGCCCACGCAAAGCTTCTACAAGAGCAATTAAACCTTTTGCTTCATATCCGTCATCATTCGTTATTAAAATTTTATAGCTATTCATAGTAAAATTTTATCATAATTTGTCGATATAATAAGTGCCAGACCATAATAAATGTCATA
>JAMOSE010000005.1 GCA_027063215.1 Sulfurimonas sp.
AAGTTGATAAAGCTTTTTACGCTCCGATGAACCGGCAATATTGAGCTGTTTTCTGTATTTGGCAATAGTACGGCGTACCATTTTTACTTTGAACTTTGCTTCTATTTTCTCTAACAGTTTCATATCACTAAGTGGTTTTACTCTACTCTCCTCTTTAATTAAAGTAATGAGATACTCTTTAATGGCAGCATTGCTGACATCTTCATCAATAGCTGTTGTAAAAAACTCTTTCATTGCCAATATACCCCTCTCACAGGCAATATATTTATTTGCTATAGCACGAGAAATTGTTGAAGGATTATGCCCAAACTCATCAGCAAGTGTTTTGAGTGTAAGCGGCATAATAGCACCACCGGTAAAAAACTCATACTGGTACTCTACAATCATCAAGCCCACTTTATAGAGTGTTGCTTTACGCATATCAAGCGCATCTACAAGGCTTTTTGCCTCCTTGATCTTTTCTTTAACAAAATCATGCTCCACACCATAATCAGTATCAATATGAATAGTTGGGTAGTAGGCATCATTGAGCTTTACTTCTATCTCATTATCATCATTAAAGTAGATCATCAAATCCGGTACAATTTGAGCTGACTCCTCCTGATACTCAATATTTGGAGGATTTTTAAATGAGGAGATAACACCCATAGCCTCAGTAAAATAGGGCTCTTTGGCAAAAGCATGAATATCATGCATATTTTCAATTATCTTAACCGCCAAAGGATAGGCAGCATCACTAATCTCTGCATTTTCAAGCTGAAATAAAAAAGACTCACTGAGATCAGAGGCTCCGATACCCACAGGATCTACATAACAAAAACGAGAGCGAACTTTCTCAAAAGCATCCACATCTATACCATGCTCTTGAGAAAACTTCTCTGTATCACCTTCATAGTAACCGTTTTCATCTAAATTTTCCACAACAAATTGAGCAATTTTTTGCGATATGGGTGTAGGAAAAAGTGGTGCTCCCAGCTGTTCATCTAAAACTTCAAAAAGCGATCGAAACTGAATTGTCAAAGCCTCTATCTGCTCCGTACGAGAGTTACTAACAGATCCGGAAATAATTTTTTTTGGGATCTTCTTTTCAAAATCCTCTTCAAATCCGTTTTTAATTTCCACAACCGGATTTGCTTCTATAAACGGAAGCATCACCTCATCAAGTTCTGAAAGAGATGAGTGTAAAATAGGCAACCAATTTCGTAGTGTATTTGAGAGTTTATGCTTTGTTTCAACTGCCTGCGTCTGCCGTAATACTCCCATAATCTCTCTCTATTTAGAGCTTAAAGCTCTCACCAAGATAGTGTTTACGTACATCAGAGTTTTTCCCGATCTCATCACTTGTACCACTTGCCAAAAGTTCCCCGGATTTAATAACATAGGCTCTATCACAAACATCCAGTGTTTCCCGAACATTATGATCGGTGATAAGTACACCAATATCATACGATACTAACTGATGAATAACCTTTTGAATATCCATAACAGCAATTGGATCAACCCCTGCAAAAGGCTCATCAAGCAGTAAAAATTTTGGTTTGTTTACAAGTGCGCGGGCGATCTCAACACGACGGCGTTCTCCACCTGAAAGACTGATACCTTTACGGTAACGAATCGGCTCAATATTAAACATATCCAAAAGCTCTAAAATTCGCTCTTGCTGTGCTTTTTTATCTTTAATGCCAACCTCGGCTGCAATCATAAGATTGTCTTCAACAGAAAGATCTTTAAAAATAGAAGCCTCCTGCGGAAGATAACCGATCCCCTTAAGTGCGCGCTGATGCAGAGGCATACCAATAAGATCCTCATCATCAAAAAAAACCTTTCCGTCACTCGCTTCAACAAGTCCACATATCATATAAAAAGTTGTGGTTTTTCCGGCTCCATTGGGTCCTAAAAGTCCGACAACTTCACCACTTTTAACCTCAAGACTCATCCCCTTGACTATTTCTAAATCTTTGATCTTTTTCTTTAAATCTACCGCTTTTAGTGTGTGCATATTCTATACTCTCTTGCCTTATCTGAAATCTTCTCTATATCTATCACGATCACATCAATACCAACCGATTCTAAAAGTTCAATAAGTGCAGCATCACCCCACTCTATAAAATGTAAACCCTCTTTATCAAGCTCTTCTAGCATACCAAGGGCTATAAAATGCTCTACACCATGATTATATATATCGTAATGGTAGATATCTTCCCCATAGCACTGTTGCAGTGAAAATGTCGGAGAAGTTACAAGTTCTTCACATCCGAGTCTCTTTGCAAAAGCCTTGACAAGTGTTGTCTTACCAGCTGCCAAATCTCCTCGTAAGATAATAACACCACTTGTAAATTCAGCTAAAATATCTTTCACTATACTATCTATTTCATCAAGTTTTAATCTATAGACTTTTTTCATAATTTGTTTGAGATCTCTACTATCTGTTTGAGTTTTTTCTTTGCCCGTGCATTTGCAAGTGCCTCACGTCCCATCTCGATCCCGTCTTGCATATCACGTGCAAGCCCATCAACCATCAAAGATGCTGCGGTATTAAGCAATACGATATCACGTTGTGCATCTGTTGCACTGTTATCAAAAATATCAAACATTATCTTGGCATTTTCATCTGCATCACCACCGGCTATGGCTTCAAGAGGAGCGCGTTTAAGTCCATAATCTTCAGGATTTATCTCAAACTCTTCCAAATGACCATCTTTGAGGCGTGTCGCATAAGTGATACCGCTGATACCTATCTCATCCATCCCCTCCTGTGAGCTGACAACAAGTGCTGAAGTTGCACCGTTGATTTTAAGTGCTTCTGCCATCTTCGGTACAAAAGTTTTATCAAAAACACCCAGCATATACTTTTTGATATTTGCAGGATTTGTCAGTGGTCCCAAAACATTAAAGACCGTCTTTGTATCTATAGACTTTCTTACCGGCATAATGAACTTCATAGCAGGATGATGATTTTGTGCAAACATAAAGCACCATCCAGCCTCTTCTAAAAGACGTGCATTTTGCTCAACTGAAAGTCCTAGGTTTATCCCTAAAGCCTCTAATACATCAGCACTCCCACTCTTTGAAGTAATCGATCGGTTACCATGCTTTGCAACAGTAGCCCCACATGCTGCACTTAAAATTGAAGTCGTTGAAGAGATATTAAACGAGCCTATCTTATCGCCTCCTGTCCCTACAATGTCAATGGCACGCTCACGTAACTCTTGGCTGATTGGCAAAGAAATAGCATGAGAACGCATCACCTCTGCTGCTGTAGCTATAACCTCTACCGGTGTTGTTGCATCAAGTTTTAAAGAGAGTAAAAACGCACGCATCTCCACATCACTCATCTGATGTTCAAAAAGTTTTTCAAACGCTGCTTTTGCTTCTTCATACGTCATTATGAAATCTCCTTGATATACTCATGTTGCAGTGATTTTGGTGTTGATTTTGTTGTAGGAATCTGCAGTACTTCATACTTTTTTGGCTCTTTGAGGTAGTTAATAGTAATAACTGATCCTACTTCAACATTTTTACTCGGTTTTGCCACCACACCATTGATCTCCACTACACCGTTTGCAAGCATATCTTGCGCAACGGATCGGCGTTTTGTAATGTTTACGGAGTTTAGAAATTTATCTATTCGCATATACACTTTATCCTTTTTTGAACCCGTTTTATAAAAAATCTCTTAGACTCTTGGCTTTTTTTTATTTTATTGTAGAGTAATTAAACTAAAAGATATCTAAGAAAAAAGAAAAGTTGGAACATTTTTTGCATCTTCAGCAAAAAATGTTCTTTTTTTATGCTAAG
>JAMOSE010000006.1 GCA_027063215.1 Sulfurimonas sp.
TATAATGTCCCCAGAAAAACAAATCACTTAATACAATATTCTTATTTAAAAACTGAACAAGATGATATTTTAACAGAAAGATTAAAGAAAATTGTTAAAGAAGAATTTGAAAGTCAGCAACATTAAAGTAACAAAAACGAAGAGACTAATAATTTTCCTAATGGAAAATTATTGCTCACAACTGCCGTTACGCCGATGCACCTCGTCTAGAACTTCCACTGCGTGGACTTCTTGAACGATTGCGTGAATTAGCTCCGCCATTTCTGTTGCCACCACGACCTCTGCCGCCACCCATATTAATAGGTTCTGCTTTGATGCTTGGATCTGGTTTGAAGCCTTTGAGCCATACTTTTGGTATATCTTTTTTGATTAACTTCTCAATATTTACAAGAAATTCATCTTCATCGACACACACAAGAGAAAGTGCTTCACCCTCGTTACCGGCACGACCTGTTCGCCCAATTCGGTGAACATAATCTTCACTCACATTTGGCAGTTCAAAGTTTACCACATGCGGTAGTTGGTCTATATCTATTCCCCGTGCAGCGATGTCTGTTGCCACAAGCACACGTACATCACCCTTTTTAAAATCTGCAAGTGCTTTTGTACGAGCATTTTGTGACTTGTTTCCATGAATAGCCACAGCAGGAATACCATCTTTTTCAAGTTGGCCTGTGAGCTTATTTGCGCCGTGTTTTGTTCTTGTAAAGACTAAAACCTGCTTCCATGCTCCTTCATTTATAAGGTGTGTGAGCAGTTCACGCTTACGTCCCTTATCTACATGGTAAACTGACTGTGCTACTTGCTCACTTGAGCGGTTTTGACGAGCCACTTCTACCAATACCGGAGATTTTAGCAGTGAATTTGAAAGTTTTTTAATCTCATTAGAATAAGTAGCAGAAAAAAGCAATGTCTGCTTTTGCTGTGGTACTATTTTGAGTACCTTTTTGATGTCATTTATGAAACCCATATCAAGCATTCTATCTGCCTCATCAAGGATCAAAAATTCTATCTGGCTTAGATCTATCGCTTTTTGTCCAATAAGATCAAGAAGTCGTCCCGGTGTTGCTATGACAATATCTACCCCTTTTTTAAGCTGATTGATCTGTGGGTTGATTTTTACTCCACCAAAGATAACTGTTGAACGAAAAGGAAGATATTTTCCATAAAGTTCTACACTTTCACCGACCTGAGCTGCAAGTTCACGTGTAGGTGTTAAGATAAGCGCTTTTGGGAAATGTTTTTTACTGTTTTTATGTTTATGTAAGAGAATTTCTAAGAGTGGCAGTGTAAAACCGGCAGTCTTACCTGTTCCTGTTTGTGCACCCGCTAAGATGTCCTTTCCCTCTAAGATAACTGGAATGGCTTTTTGCTGAATTGGTGTCGGGCTTGTATAACCCTGCTCTTTTATAGCTTTTAGTAGTGGTTTAGATAAACCGAGTTTGTCAAATGACATAGTATTACTTTGTATTGAATTTAAACTCAATTATAAATATGGTCGTCAGATTTTTTGGATCGTAGTGCAGATTGTATAAGAAGTCTAGTTATACGTACATTATACCATGAAATTGAACAATCAACAAGTTTTTAAGCCTTTGCATGCTAAAATCACTCATAATAATTTTAGGAGCCTGAAGTTGAGAGAAGCACACGAAGTACTAGCAAGAAAATATCGACCATCCAATTTTGATGAGCTTATCGGTCAAGAGACCATCGCTCAAACTCTCTCACTTGCTCTTGATACCAACCGTCTCTCTCACGCATACCTCTTCTCGGGGCTTCGTGGAAGCGGAAAAACCTCTACTGCACGTATCTTTGCAAAAGCACTCATTTGCGAAGAGGGTATGAGCCATCAGCCCTGTGACAAATGTTCTAACTGTATTATGGCAAAAGAGGGACGCCATATGGACATCATCGAGATAGATGGGGCATCTTCTCGTAAGATTGATGATATTCGTGACCTTATTGAACAGACCAAGTACAAACCGGCAGCTGCTCGCTATAAAATTTTCATCATTGATGAAGTTCATATGCTCACAAAAGAGGCCTTTAATGCTCTTTTAAAAACACTTGAAGAACCACCTGAGTATGTGAAATTTATATTAGCAACTACTGACCCCCTCAAACTGCCTGCTACTATTTTAAGCCGTACACAGCACTTTCGTTTTAAAAGTATAGCAACGAACAAGATCGTCGATCATCTTGCACACATCTTAAATCTTGAAGGCATTGGCTACGAACATGATGCCTTGGAAATCTTGGCACGCAGTGGGAGTGGAAGTCTGCGGGATACGCTCACACTGCTTGATCAAGCCATTATCTACTCAAAAAATCATGTTGATGTTACAACCGTTACCGATATGCTAGGGCTTGTTGATCCGCAATTTATCTCAGAGATCTTTGATGCTGTCTTTGCAAAAGATTATGCAAAACTTGTTGCGTACACAAAAGTACTTGAAGATTATGAGAGTGAGATGGTTGTTGATGAACTTATAGCCTTTTTAAAAGAGAAGATGTACAACCAAGATGCCCTTTTCTCAACGCTTGTACTTGACAGATTTTTTAGAATACTCAGTGAGTCTAAGTACCTCTTTAGCATTAATGCCGACGGATCTTTTGTCCTTTCTATGATATTTTTCAAAATGATAGAAGCACTACGTATCAAAGAGATTGACCAAATGATAGAATCTTTCTCAAAAGATATACCAAGAGCGGATATTCTTACACAACAGTCTCATCCAGTCCCTTCTTCTAAAAAGATAAAACTGCATGAGACAACACCGGAAATACAAGGTGTTGTTGCTACAGATATTCAAGTACAAGAGCCAGAAAGTATAGATAAAACAGAAGTGACAGCAGTAAGTATAGCACAAGAGATGCCTCTTAATAATCCGACTGTTTTAGAAGAAAAGGAAGATATCCAAGAGGAGTATCAAGAGGCGCATCAAGCACAAAAAGATCCGGCACTTAAAATCTTTGAAGAACTTATTGCCAAGATAAAAGACAGAAACGCAACTCTTGGGGAGTGTTTTGAAAATCAGATCCATTTTGTCTCTTATAAAAATGATATTTTAACATGGGAAAGTTGTGCGGATGAACTCTGCAAAAAGAGTCTAAAACACGGTTATGGTGTTATCAAGCAACTTGTCCGTGAAACATTTGGCTTTACTACTGTGATCAAAGGTATAGCTTGTTCAAAAGAGAAAATAGCTCAAAAAGAAGATACGAATCTAAAATCCAATCAAATACCACAAGGAGGACAATCTGCTTCAACTGTTGAAGATATAGAAGCAGGTGGCGCTGCCTCTTGTGTTACAAACTGTGCAGAAGCTTCTATACAGGATGAAATAGATGGAACTGATATTACAAAAGAGCCTATGGTTCAAAAAGCCATAGAACTTTTTGAAGCAAAAAAAGTAACGATTCAATCTAAAATCTAATCAAAAAAGATCTCGCAGCAAGAGATACCCTCTCTTTTACAAAACTTTAAAATTGAGACATAAGGAATCGAATTTCTTTTTTTGATTGTAGCAAACTGTGCTTGAGAAATCTCCAAAAGTTTTGCAATATCTTTATCATAAACTTTTTGATTTTCTTCTTGAGATACATATCTTTTCAAAACCTCTATAATAGTACGAAAATCTCTCATTTTCATCTCCTTTGATGAAAATATATTCTATATTTTTTACTTTTATAAAAAATATTGCATTCTGCTATTTTTTCGCTGCTTTT
>JAMOSE010000007.1 GCA_027063215.1 Sulfurimonas sp.
TATAATTGCATAAAAAAGGTCATAATTCTTATGCGTAAATTTCCACCCTTTCAATGTAATTTAGATACTTTCATAAATAACTTAGAGTCAACAATACAAAATAACTACCAAATTATAGAAACACTTCTCACGCAAGAGCAAAAAACATTTGCAAACTTTATAAAACCCCTTGAACTGATGGAAGAAGAACTCGAGCACTTTTTTACACCACTCTCTCACCTCAATGCAGTAAATAATTCTCAAGAGACACAAAAAGTCTATACAGAATCACTTCCCATCATAACAGAGTATTCCACCAAACTCTCTCAAGACCTTAGACTCTACAATGCCTTTAAAGCGATTCAAAAAAATGAAACTGCAACGCTTAACTTTGAACAAAAAAGAGTCCTTGAGCTTAACATTCAAAACTTTGAACTCAGCGGTGCACATTTAGATGACACTACAAAAGAAAAACTCCAAGAGATTAACATTAAACTCAGTGAACTCTCAAACAAATTCTCCCAAAACCTTCTTGATGCCACAAATGCCTACGAGTATATCATCACAGATAAAAAAGATGTAGAGGGGCTGCCAGAGAGTGAAAAAGAAGCAGCAAAATTTACTGATAATGACGGTAGCGTAAAATATAAGTTTACCCTTCAAATGCCATCATACATAGCTTATATGACCTATGGACCAAACAGATCCATTCGTGAAGAACTCTACAGAGCATATACAACACGAGCACCCCAAAATGCAAAGATTATAGATGAAATTTTATCCTTGCGCCAGCAGATGAGTAAACTCTTAAGCTTTGAAAATTATGCACAGTACTCACTGGCTTCAAAGATGGCAAAAGATGAAAAGAGTGTTCTTAACTTTTTAGAAACGCTGCTTGACAACTCCATTAAGCAAGCAAAAAAAGAACTCCAAGGACTTCAAACCATAGCACCACATCCACTCGAGAGTCATGATACTGCCTTTTACGGTGAAGTGCTTAAAAAAGAGCAGTATGCTCTTGATGAAGAAGAATACCGTCCCTACTTTGAACAAAGAAATGTAGTAAGTGGTATGTTTACATTTTTAGAAAAACTCTTTGATATTACTTTTAAAGAGGTCAATGAAAAACTTTGGCATGAAAAAGCTTATGCCTATGATGTGTATGAAAGTAACACCTTAAAAGCAAGAGTCTATTTTGATCTTGAAGCTCGTGAGTCAAAACGCGGTGGAGCATGGATGCATAATTGGCATTCTCATGCAACAAATCTTAAAGGAGAAGAACAACTTGCATCAGCTTTTGTCGTTTGTAATTTTCCACCATCAAGTGATACACAAGCCTCTTTGCTTCGTCATGATGATGTTGTAACACTCTTTCATGAAATGGGGCATACCATCCACCATATTTTAAGTACCGTGAATGAAAATGAGGTAAGTGGAGTCAATGGTGTAGAGTGGGATGCTGTAGAATATCCAAGTCAATTTCTGGAAAACTTTGCTTATGAACCAAAAGTATTACAACTCTTTGCAAAGCATTATAAAACAAATGAAGTTCTTCCAAATCATATGATCGATAAACTTGTTCGAAGTAAAAACTTTCTCTCTGCTTTAGGAATGCTTCGACAACTGGAATTTTCACTTTTTGATTTTAAACTCCATACACAGCTCTACCAAGGTCAAGAAGTGCAAAATCTCTTAGATTCTATTCGTAAAAAAACAGCTCTAATCAAGCCGCCAAGCTACAATAAATTTCAAAACGGTTTTGCACATATCTTTGCAGGAGGATATGCAGCAGGATACTATAGCTATAAATGGGCTGAAGTTTTAAGTGCTGATACCTTTTATCAAGTTATAGATGAAGGCATTTTTAACTCACAAACAGCAAATAAATATCTCACAACTATTTTACATAAAGGAGGATCACAAAGTATGCAAGACCTATATAAAGAACTTATGCAAAGGCAAGCCGATCCAAAACAGCTTCTACGTCTTAATGGAATACTTTAATGAAAATTTTTATTTTTATCTCTATACTTTTTATATCACTCTGGGGAGAAACTTTGAAAATAGCAACATATAATGTGGAAAATCTTTTTGATCTATATAAAAGTGGTTATGAATATAAGGAATATATCCCCTATACAAAAGCAAACTGGAACCAAAGAACCTATAAAATAAAACTGAATAATATTGCAAAAGTCATTAAAGATATCAATGCAGATATTATCGCCTTACAGGAGATAGAATCATTACGAGCACTTAAGGATCTTCGTTTTACTTTAAAGAGAAAAGGACTCTACTATCCTTACTACAAAATAGCCAATCTAAAAAACACAACAGTAAAAGTAGCACTTTTAAGTAAAATTCCTTTCATCTCAACTATGGAAGTCTCTGTCACACAATCATATAAATATAGAAATATCTTAGAAGCAAAATTTAAAATAGGTCATGAATACCTATATATATTGATAAATCATTGGAAAAGCAAAGCTGGTCCTGAAAGTATGCGTATTGTATCAGCAAAAAAACTTCAAAAAAGAGTTCAGGAGTTAGGTGTAAATAAAAATATTATAGCCCTGGGTGATTTTAACTCAGACTATGAAGAGTATATACGATTTAAAAGAAAAAGGAAACTCAATAATACACAAGGTATTACCGGAATCAATCATATTTTAGGAACTATAAATTATCAAAATGATGCACAACATACAAAAATAACAAAAGGTGATTTTTATAATCTTTGGTATGATCAAAAAGATAAAGAAAAACGCTTTACATATAAATACAGAGGGAAAAAAGAAGCAATGGACAGTATCTTGATTACATCGGCATTATTAGATACAAAAGGTATAGAGTATAAATATAACTCTATTCACTCACTGCAACTTCCTTATCTCTTTAGAAAAAAATCTATCAACAGATGGTATATAAAATGGGGCAAGCCAAGAAAACACTATGGCAAAGGCTACTCTGATCATCTTCCTGTCATAGCAGAATTTAGCTACTAAAATTTATAAACACCATTGAATTGGTCTTTTATTATGAGCTAGTAAATAGGTATTACTCTGCGAAAAAGGTTTTGATCCAAAAAAACCTCTATAAGATGAGAGCGGTGATGGATGCGGAGCTTTTAAAATAAGATGTTTGGAGCTGTCAATAAGACGTTCTTTCATTTGAGCAGGTCTTCCCCATAAAATAAACACAACATGCTCTAACTGCTCACTTATTACCTTAATTGTAGCATCTGTAAAATTTTCCCAACCCATTTTCCTATGAGAGTTTGCTTCACTGGCTCTAACGGTAAGAACTGCATTAAGAAGTAATACACCCTGTTCTGCCCACTTTGTTAAATTTCCACTTTTTGGATAACTACAACCCATATCATCTACCAGCTCTTGAAATATATTTTTAAGTGAAGGTGGAAAAGGCACACCATCTTGAACTGAAAAAGAAAGTCCATGTGCTTGATTCAATCCATGATAAGGATCTTGACCAAGAATAACAACCTTTACATCATGAAACTCCATAGAGTTATACGCTGCAAAAATATTCTTATTTTTAGGATAAATCGTAAATTTCGATTCTTCATCAAGTAAAAATTGTTTAAGTTGCAAAAAATATTCTTTAGAAAATTCAGTTTGAAGTGCTTGCTTCCAGCTCTGCGGTATCTTTGGATCTACATTTTGCATAATTATCCTATCTTTTTCAAGAATAATAACAAAAAAGTAATTAAAAAATGATTGTAAAATATTA
>JAMOSE010000008.1 GCA_027063215.1 Sulfurimonas sp.
ACTCCCTATTATAAACCTCGTGATGTTCGTTTTGAAGATGCACTCATTGCTAAAAAAAATGAAATTTTCAACAAAAACGATTCTCATACACTTCAAATGGCACAAACAAATAAAAATCATCTCCAAGCAAAAGAGGCATCAAATCCTTATAAGCCTACACTCTATTACAGAGATGGACATATGGCACGAAATGATGGCAATTCAGTTGATTTAGATGTAGAAACAACAGAAATGAGTAAAAACTCTGTTATGTTTAATGCGTTAGTTCAAGCAGATAAAAAAATGAATATGATTTTTAAAGGTGTTATTGATGCATCTTCAAAAATAAACTAAGGATACAACAATGAGTAATTTTTTAAATAGTTTTGACATTAGCGGTTATGGACTCTCTGCTCAGCGTGTACGTGTAAACACCATTTCTAGCAATATTGCCAATGCACAGACTACACGTACAGATGAAGGGGGTCCATACCGACGTAAAGAAGTTGTTTTTAAAGCCATCAATTTTAATGATGTTTATAATCAAATGCTTGCAGAGAAAACAAACGGTATGGAATATGCCGATCCTTTGGATGAAGATCAATTTGGACAAAAGCCAAATCCTGCTATAATGAGTGTAGAGGTTGATAAGATTATCAGAGATGATTCTCAACCACTAATGAAATATGAACCAAATCACCCTGATGCAGATGCAAATGGGTATGTTGCCTATCCAAACATTAATCCTGTTGTGGAAATGGCCGATTTAGTAGAAGCAACGCGATCATATCAAGCAAATGTTGCTGCATTTCAAAGTGCAAAAGATATGGCAAATTCTGCAATATCTTTACTGCAATAAATAAAGGTTTTTTTAGATGAGTACTATAGGTCAAATATCTTCAACATCAACAGCCGACTTACTCAAACAAAAAGAGAGTATTACAAAACAGAGTGGTGGAGAAGCTTTTGCAGATCACCTTAAATCAGCACTTAATGAAGTCAATGAACTCCAAGAAACAAGTGAACAGGCAGCTGCAGATATTGCCACTGGACAGGTAAAAGATCTCCATCAGGCAGCACTTGCTATTGGAAAAGCCGAAACAAGTATGAAACTGATGTTAGAGATACGAAACAAAGCCCTTAATGCATATAAAGAGATAGGTAGAACACAATTATAAATATAAAAACCTTTTCTTAGCCTTTTAAAAGTTTCAGGACAAACTTGCTACAATCTTCTTTCATTTCACATGGAAATAATTATGTTCTGGAACTTATATGATCAATCGTAACAAAAGCAAAAAGATACTTTTTCTTTACATATTAATTACGCTCGCTTTTTTTGTATTTTTAAGTGTTATGCTTCTTACCGTTATGAAACCCAGACATATGCCTTCAATCTATGCAAAAGAGTCCTCTCGTGCTCAGCGCGGAAGTATTATTTCTGCAGATGGTTTCCATATAGCTACAACAAAAAAACTCTATAAAGCCGTTGTCGATACCCGATATATAGATCCACAAAAAAGAAACCTTTTTATAGAACTCTTTAGTATCTATTCAGGTATGAAAAAAAAGGCTATAAAAAAACGTCTATCCAAAAGAAAAGGCGTTGTTGTTTTAAGCTATAACATTCCTCAAATTCAAGCACAGTATCTTAAAAAACTCTCCTATGAACTTCGTCGTTTTCGTGTGTTTTTAGAACTGAAAAATCCTCGAACAGGACTTCGTTCTATCCATGGACTCAGTATCATTGAAAGTGGAGAAAGCCGAGAATACCCATATGGAAATCTTCTTACCCCCATCATTGGTTATCCCCATAAAATTGAAGATGATGGCTATACGTCAATCAAAGGTGTCAAAGGTTTGGAAAAAAGATTTGATGCAGATCTCGCAGCCAGACAAAATGGATTTTCTCGAGGCAAACGAGATGTAAACAGTTATATTATTTTAAATAAAGAGAGTTTTACCAAACAAAAAATTAACGGTCTTGATATTCAACTGACCATTCCTGTTTCCCTACAGATAAGAATAGAAAAATTGCTAGATAAGATGAAAAAAGAGATTCGGGCAAAAGAGATAATGATAGCAATTATGGACTCGCATACAGGGAGAATTTACGCAATGGCAAGCTCAAACAGATATCTTCCAAAAGCTATACGAAGAAAAGACTACCCATCGCTCAATTCCGGTATGATAGAGTATAGCTTTGAACCGGGAAGTGTTTTAAAGCCCATTACCTTTTCACTGCTTTTAGAACATAAACTTATTAATCCCTATGATCTTGTTAATGGGCATAATGGACGTTATCGTATAGGACGCAAAGTTATTACAGACGAACACCGCTTTGACTGGCTCAGTGCTGAAAATGTCATTGTATACTCTTCTAACATCGGTATTGCACAGCTTGCTCAAAAACTATCCGGCTATGAATTCAATAACGGCTTAAAAAAATTTGGTTTTGCTCAAAAATCCACTCCTGATCTTATTTATGAAAAAACAGGTTCTATCCCGTCATCCAAACGCCTTGAAAATGAAATCTACAAAGCAACCTGTGCTTACGGATATGGTATTCGTGCAAATCTTATGCAGTTAATGCGTGCTTACAGTGTTTTTAACAATAACGGGAAAATGGTAACACCCCAAATTATATCTACAATTATTGATGAATATAATCAGAAAAAACAGATTGAACCTTTTGAAGCAGTAGAAGTTCTCCGTGGAGCAACTGCCCAAAGAGTGAAAAAGATACTTATAAAAACGGTAAATGAAGGAACAGGGAAAAAGGCAATTACCCCCGGTCTTGAAATTGGTGGAAAAACAGGAACAGCCCATATTGTTGAAAAAGGAAAATATATTCATAAATATAATACAGCTTTTATGGGATTTGCCAATGATAAAAAACATAACTATACTATAGGTGTTATTGTTGTACAACCTCAAAAAAGCCACTTTGCAGCACAAACTGCCGTCCCTGTCTTTAAAAAAGCAGTTGATATTATGATCGAAGAGGGCTACTTAGAGCCAGATATTGTCCAGCAGACGCGTACTCCCCACAAGAGCCTCCACTAAGATAATACAATTACCGACACTCACCTCTTTTACAACTTCAAATTCTCGATTGACAATAGCTACATAACCTACTTCCAATGGTTCTAAAATAGCCAACATCTCTGCTTCTATCTCTTGTGTGGCAATAATCCCGTTACTTATCATTTTAGAAGCATGATAGAGTGATTTTGGAATTTTCAGTGCCTCTTGACGCTCCTCTTTTGAAAGATAGACATTTCTTGAACTCAGAGCCAAACCATCACTGTCACGTACCGTATCAACAGGTACAATAGTAACATCCAAAAAGTAGTGTTTAACCATCAATTCTATAAGATTTAACTGCTGTGCATCTTTTTTTCCAAAGTAAGCATGTGTTGGCTTGACAATATTTAAAAGTTTCATAACAACACGAAGAACTCCACTGAAATGTCCCGGACGTGTTGCACCTTCTAAAACATAACCACGAACATTTGGTGCTACAATCTTTACTTCATCATCAAAATAAAGTGCTTGTGTATCTGGCATAAAAACAATATCTACACCGGCAAGTTCACAGATCTTCTTATCTGCTTCATCACGACGTGGATACTTCTGAAGATCTTCACCTGCTAAAAACTGTGTCGGATTCACAAAGATAGAGACAACAACAAGTGCATTATTTTTTCTTGCCTCACGGATCAGAGAAATATGCCCTTCATGCAATGCCCCCATTGTAGGAACATAACCAATACTTTTATTTTGCTCACGCAGATATTTTTTTAACTCATTTGCTGATGATATAATCTTCATATTTTGCCTTGATGTGTTATACTTTCGCAATTATACACTATCTAAAAGCGAATAAAAATGGATAACTACGAATATACAGAACTATTAAAAAATATTACAACAAAAATGCAAAATATTACCGGTGTGGTTGAGCCGGATAAAATCAAGCAACGTCTTCAGGAGATTGAAGAACTTGAAAATAATCCGGAATTTTGGAATGATGCCAAAGAGGCAGCAAAAATCCAAAAAGAAAAAACACAACTCACACGTAAACTTGAGAAGTACACTGTTGCTTCTTCGGCAGTAGAAGATGCAAAAGAGCTCTATGAGATGGCTAAAGAAGAGAATGATGAAGAGTCTCTAGAAGCACTATATGAAGATGCCCCGCAACTGCAGGAGCAGATCCGTGCAATGGAGATCGAAGTACTTCTTAGTGGTGAAAGTGATGCAAACAATGCCATTCTCTCCATTCATCCTGGTGCAGGAGGAACAGAGTCTCAAGACTGGGCTGAGATGCTGCTTCGTATGTACAAACGCTGGGCAGAGAGACATGACTTTAAAGTAGAAGTGCTTGATTATCAAACAGGAGAAGAGGCAGGGATCAAAGATGTAACAATTCTTATAAAAGGTGAAAATGCCTATGGATATCTTAAAGTCGAAAATGGCATTCACAGACTTGTACGTATATCGCCATTTGATTCCAATGCAAAACGCCATACCTCTTTTAGCTCTGTAATGGTCTCTCCTGAAATTGATGATGATATAGACATTGTCATAGAAGATAAAGATATAAGAATTGACACCTATCGTGCCAGTGGTGCAGGCGGACAGCATGTCAACAAAACTGAATCTGCTATCCGGATTACACACATCCCTACCGGTGTTGTTGTGCAGTGTCAAAATGACAGAAGCCAGCATAAAAACAAAGCAACAGCAATGAAAATGTTAAAATCCCGTCTTTATGAACTCGAACTCGAGGAACAAAAAGCAAAAGAGGCCGGTGTTGCAAAAAGTGAGATCGGTTGGGGACACCAGATCAGATCCTATGTTATGCAGCCATACCAGCAGGTCAAAGATACCCGTTCCAATGAAGCATACTCAAATGTTTCAGCAATCCTTGATGGTGATATCGACACAATGATAGAGGGTGTTTTAATAGCCCAAAACCGTTCCTAAACGTTGTAATATTATGAATCTTTTAAAAGAATTTATACTTGATGATACATGCTCTTATCTTGATGATATGAAACAAACCATGCACTACAAAGTTATTGAAAACTGTTCCGCCTATGAAAATCAAGAGTTAATTGAGCGAGGATATAGACGTTTTGGAAAGATGTTTTTTCGTCCAATTTGCCAAGGATGTGATGCGTGTAAAAGTATCAAAATAGATGTCCAAAACTATACGTTTTCAAAATCAGCAAGACGTATTATGAAAAAAGCAAAAAACATTCGTATTTATATGCAACAACCTTCACTTTCACATGAGCATTTAGAAATATTTGATAAATACCATCGATATATGCATCATAAAAAAGGATGGCAATATTCACCGACTACAGCGGAGCACTACTATAGCTCTTTTGTCCATGGATATGGAGATTTTGGATATGAGGTACTCTATTTTTATGAAAATAGACTTATAGGCGTTGATCTTATCGATATATTAGAAGACGGTATATCATCAATCTACTTCTATTATGATCCTGAGTTTTCCAACTTCTCTCTTGGGAAACTCTCTTTATATAATCAGATAAAATATGCAAAAAATAGTAACAGAGAATGGATCTATTTAGGTTACTATGTAAAAGATTGCCCCTCTTTGGCATACAAAGCAGAGTATAAACCTTATTTAATCTTAGAAGGAAGACCACAAGAGAGAGAAGATTTTAAATGGTTTTAGAGAGTTCTTTTTTTTGATACTCTCTTATCTTTCTCTTTCTCTTTTTCAACTCTTCATTCAATCTTTTTTCAAGACGCTCTTTTTCTCTTTTATCTCGCTCACGTATCTCTTTAATTCGTTCCAACTCTCGCTCTTGTTTTGATTTGTATCTTTTACGCTGCGCTTCTCGCTTGGCTCTAAGCTTTGCATCCTCATCTAGATATGACTGAATTAATCCTTTTGGATTTATCTCTTCTTGATGTGCAAAATAGTAATCGATAATCTCTTTTTTATGCTCGTCTGTATCTAATAAGCCTGTATTTATCAACTGTGAAAAGAGTTTTGAGTTATGTAACTTTAGTGCATTATCATAAAAAAGTTTTACTAAATGCGTATAATAGTCATTCATTTTTGCAAGTCTTCTGAGTTGTTGCAAGTACATTTTTCTTCGTTTTGGTGTTGTGTTATACTCAAGAGCAAATCCCTCTTTTTTCACTTTTGCAACATCTAAGGCATAGGCTTCAATCTCTTTTGAATAACTTTTAAATACATCTATTTTTTTAAGGCTTTCAATTTTTGGAGCATTATTGTAGATCACATCACCAAGTGCTGCAAAAGGAGAAGGATTTTTTGCCAATAAAAGCGTTGTTAAAAAAAGAAATAAAATAATTTTATACATTGATTCAACCTGATTTTTTAGCCGATTATAACAAAAAAATGATTTAATAAAAGGGAGGGAGGATGCAACACTTTTCAAAAGAAAAGTATTGCAAAAGAAGATATAACGAAAATTATCCGTTACGTTTTTTAATGATCTCTTCAGATACGTTTTTAGGAACTTCTTCATAGTGATCAAATTCCATAGAGTACGTTGCACGTCCCTGAGTATTTGATCTAAGGTCTGTTGAGTATCCGAACATTTCAGATAATGGAACAAATGCATCAACAATTTTGTTACCAGCACGATCACTCATGTTGTTAACTTGTCCACGACGACGGTTAAGGTCACCGATTACATCTCCCATATACTCTTCAGGAACTTCAACTTCAACTTTCATAATCGGTTCAAGAATTGTAGGGTTAGCTTTTCTAGCAGCCTCTTTGAATCCCATAGAAGCAGCAAGTTTAAACGCCATCTCATTTGAATCGACATCATGGTAAGTACCGTCATAAAGACTGATCTCAACATCTTCGATTGGATAACCAGCAAGAATACCGCCTTGCATTGCTTCTTCAAAACCTTTTTCAACTGCAGGAATATATTCTCTTGGAATTGCCCCACCTTTAATGTCATTATTAAACACAAGACCAGCACCAGCTTCAGCAGGTTTCATTTTGAACACAACGTGACCATATTGACCACGACCACCTGATTGTTTCGCGTATTTGTAGTTTTCATCAACTTCATCACGAATTGCTTCACGGTAAGAAACTTGTGGAGCACCAACTTCAGCTTCAACTTTAAACTCACGCTTCATTCTGTCAACAAGAATCTCAAGGTGTAACTCACCCATACCAGAGATAATAGTCTGACCAGTCTCTTCGTCAGTGTGAACTCTAAACGATGGATCTTCAGCTGCAAGTTTGTTCAGTGCGATACCCATTTTCTCTTGGTCAGCTTTTGTTTTTGGCTCAACTGCAACAGAGATAACCGGATCCGGGAAGTCCATTCTTTCAAGTACAATTTTTTCAGCTGGATCACAAAGCGTATCTCCAGTAGTAGTAGCTTTAAGACCAACAACTGCACCAATTTCACCAGCGTAGATTTCTGCTACCTCTTCACGTTTAATAGCGTGCATCTTAACGATACGACCAATACGCTCTTTTTTATCTTTTGTAGTGTTATGTACATAAGAACCTGATTCTAAAGAACCACGATATACACGAATAAATGTTAAAACACCAACGAATGGATCCGTCATGATTTTAAATGCAAGTGAAGCAAATGCACCATCATCAGTAGAATCAACAACAACTTCTTTAGACTCATCATCCATTAAAGTACCCATAATAGGCTCAGCTTCAACCGGTGAAGGAAGATAATCAACAACAGCGTCAAGAAGTGTTTGAACACCTTTGTTTTTAAATGCAGTACCCGGAGTCATTGGAACGATTGCCATTCCTAAAGTTGCAGATTTGATAGCAGCTTTGATCTCTTCTTGTGTAATCTCTTCACCATCTAAAAATTTCATAGCAAATTCATCATTACCTTCAACTTCAGAAAGCGTTTCAAGCATTTTTTCTTTATATTCATCAGCAATTTCTTGAAGCTCAGGACGAATATCTTGTTCGTGGTATGCAGAACCCATTGCTGCATCTTCATCCCAAACAATCTCTTTCATCTTTACAAGGTCAATAACACCTTCGAACTTGTCTTCTGCACCAATTGGCAGTTGAAAAGGCATTGGATTCCCTTTAAGACGCTCACGGATTTGCTTCTCTACTTCGTAGAAATCTGCACCAGTTCTGTCCATTTTGTTAACAAAAACAATTGAAGGAACTTTATAACGGTTACGTTGTCTCCAAACTGTCTCTGATTGTGGTTGAACCCCACCAACAGCACAAAATACTGAAACAGCACCATCAAGTACACGCATAGAACGCTCAACTTCAATAGTAAAGTCAACGTGACCCGGAGTATCGATGATATTGATCTGTTTTCCTTGCCATTCACAAGTAGTAGCAGCAGAAGTAATTGTAATACCACGCTCTTGCTCTTGCTCCATCCAGTCCATAGTAGCAGCGCCATCATGAACCTCACCGATTTTATGCTCAACACCAGTATAGAATAAAATTCTTTCTGTTGTTGTTGTTTTACCTGCATCAATGTGAGCAGCAATACCGATATTTCTTACATCTTCTAATTTATGAGTTCTTGGCATATTAACTTCCTATTACCATCTATAATGAGCAAATGCTTTATTAGCTTCTGCCATTTTATATGTATCTTCTTTCTTCTTGAATGCTGAACCTTTGTCAGTTGCTGCATCCATAAACTCATTAGCCAATCTCTCAGCCATAGTTCTTTCATTTCTCTTACGTGCTGCATCTACTAACCATCTGATAGCTAATGATTGCTGACGTACCGGGCGTACTTCTACTGGAACTTGATAAGTAGCACCACCAACACGGCGACTTTTTACCTCAATAATAGGTTTAACATTCTCAATAGCTTCATTAAATACTTCAATACCACTCTTCTCACCACGTGAGCTGATGATATCCATAGCAGAATAGATAATTTTTTCTGCAGTAGATTTTTTACCATCTAACATAATCTTGTTAATAAATTTCGTTAAAATTTTGCTTCCATAAATTGGATCTGGCATAATTTCACGAACGGGAGCTTTTCTTCTTCTCATTTGTACTTTTCCTTGTCTTCAATTTTTTCAAATTTACTCAAAACTTACCTAAAATAAATCGCGTAAGCCCTGTAGCTATTTTGAATATATTACTATGTAAACTTTTCAGTTTAACTTTTTACAATTTCTAAGCGGTATTAAAAAAATAATCTATGATTATTTTTTTGGTCTTTTTGTTCCATATTTAGAACGAGCAACCATACGGTTAGCAACACCAGCAGTATCAAGTGCACCACGAACAATGTGATACTTAACACCCGGTAAATCTTTTACCCTACCACCACGTACAAGTACGATAGAGTGTTCTTGGAGGTTGTGACCTTCACCACCGATATAAGAGATAACCTCAAATCCTGAAGTTAATCTAACTTTTGCAACTTTTCTTAAAGCCGAGTTAGGTTTTTTAGGTGTTGTAGTATATACACGAGTACATACACCACGACGTTGTGGACAAGCATTTAAAGCAGCAGATTTTGATTTCTTAACTACTTTTTTACGCTCTTTACGAATCAATTGATTGATTGTAGGCATATAATTCCTTTACTTAATTTTTTCCAGTAGAATGTAATCCTCTACAATTAGCCTATAATGAGCAAAGCCCATTTTTAAAGTATAATTGAGAGAATTATAGACACGGAATAATACAGAAATTCTATTTAAAGTAAGCTTATTTTAAGAAGTGGTTAAATAATTTGATTGAAGTTGTGAAAAAGTGGGGAAACAGAAGAAGATTAATCTTCTTCTGTTTCAAAGACAACATCTTTATCTTTGTAGATACCTGTCCCAACAGGGATAGTTCTACCAATAATAACATTCTCTTTTAAGTTTTCTAAATTATCAACTTTTGCTGAAACTGCAGCTTCTGTTAATACTTTCGTTGTATCTTGGAATGATGCAGCTGAGATAATACTATCTGCACTTACTGCTGCACGTGTGATACCAACCAAGAATGGCTCAGCAATCGCAGGGCGACCACCAAGACGCATAATTTTTTCATTTTCTTGAGCAAATTTGACTTTAGAAACCAAATCACCTTCAATAAATTTTGTATCTCCAGATTTTACAATTTTAACCTGACGTAACATCTGTGTAAAGATAACCTCAATGTGTTTATCGGCAATATTAACCCCTTGAGAACGATAAACCTGTTGTACTTCAGATACAAGATAGTTATAAAGTGCCTTAACACCCATAATTCTTAATAACTCATGTGAAGATACGATACCTGTAGTTAAACGCTCACCGGAATGAACAAAGTCACCAGGATTAACAACCGGTTCATGAGACTTATCTACAAAATACTCTTTTACTATACCATTCTCTGCATTACTCACAATAATACGAACTTTTCCACGAAGTGGTTTACCAAAGCTTACAACACCGTCAATCTCAGAAATAAGTGCTGTTGCTTTTGGTCGACGTCCTTCAAAAAGTTCAGATACACGTGGAAGACCACCGGTAATATCTGATGATTTTTGCAATGCTTTTGGTGTTTTTGCCAAGATATCGGCAATTTTCACCTCTGCACCATCTGCCACAAAGATAGATGACTTAGGTTCAATCGCATAACGCAACAGTTCACCATCTTCTGTTGCAAGCACAATAGTTGGCTTATATTCAGAAGAGATGTGATCGTTGATCATCAGACGTGTTTTACCAGTAAGCTCATCAAGTTGTTCACTTGCCGTTGTTCCAACAATGATATCTTCAAATTTAACAACTCCGTTTGCTTCAGAAATAATCGGATTAGAGTATGGATCCCATTCAGCAATTACCACTGACTCATCAGAAGATGGTTTAGCAATAAGCGTTTGCCCATCAACTGCTTCATTATCATCTGTAACAATCACAGATCCACGTGCAATATAGTGACGCACTGCTTCACGGTTATTACTATCAATAATAGCTGCAAAAAGACCTTTTTCAACAACATCATAGCCAGATTTAAGCCCTTCAAATCTCTCTAAATAATCACCTTTTAACAAGAAGTATTTTACTGTACCTTCTTCTTTTGCATAGAGTTTTTGCGTTACCGGAGCACCATTGTCAACTAAAAGCTCAGAAGCATATGGAATACGTGAAGGTACATTCCAGCCATCTTTAATAGTCTCAACAATAGAATCTTCTGCTGCTACTTTTGTACCATTTGCATATGGGAAATAGAATTTCCCTTCAATTTGTCCACTTACACCTGCTAATTCATTTGGTTTAGCAATCTCATTTTTACGAAGTGAATATCGAACAGTTTCAGAATCTGATTTTACGCTGATAATAACTTCATCATGAATAGTCTGAACTTCTACAACACCGGCAAACGGTGCTTTGATTTTTGGTTCAACAAGAAGTACAGCTGCATTACGGCGGTTAGCCACAATGTTTTTACCCTCTTTGTTTCTATACGTTTTAAGGTTATAGTAACGGATAAAACCTTCTTTTTCAGCAACAACTTGACGCTCTTGTGCAGTACTCGATGCAGTTCCCCCAACGTGGAATGTACGAAGTGTAAGCTGCGTACCCGGCTCACCGATTGACTGTGCAGCAATAATACCAACAGCTTCACCAGCACGTACAATATGTCCTGTTGCAAGGTTTACACCATAACAAAGTGCACAGATACCATCTTGGCTTTTACATGTTGTCGGTGTTCTAATATGTGCTGTTTTAATACCTGCCTCAGCAATAACTTTCGCAGATACTTCATCAAGAAGCGTACCTTCGGCATAAAGAATCTCATTTGAGATAGGATCAATAACATCATCCGCAAGAACACGACCATTCAATCTGTCTTCTAATGATTCAATCAAAGTATTTTGATCAGAGATATCTGTAATCTCAATACCCTCATGTGTATGACAGTCATGTTCAACAATTTTAACATTTTGTGCAACATCAACAAGTTTACGAGTAAGGTAACCCGCATTTGCAGTTTTTAGTGCAGTATCGGCAAGACCTTTACGAGCACCGTGCGTTGAAATAAAGTACTCAATTACGTTTAGACCCTCTTTAAAGTTTGAGATAATCGGTGTTTCAATAATATCTCCAGAAGGCTTCGCCATAAGACCACGCATACCTGCAAGCTGACGGATCTGTGCCGCTGAACCACGAGCCCCAGAGTCTGCCATCATATGAATAGAGTTAAATCCATCTTTATCATTTTGTACAAGTTCCATCATCTCAGCAGCAAGGGTATTATTTGTGTCTGTCCAAACATCAATGATTTTATTGTAACGTTCTTGCTCTGTTAAAAGACCTGCTTCAAACTGTTTTTGAATCTCAATAACACGTGCTTTTGAGTCCGCAATTTTTGCAGGCTTCATAGCTGGTACACGAATATCATCAGCTGAGATAGAAACACCTGATTCTGTTGCATGTTTAAAACCTAAATCTTTTAAACGATCTAAGAAACCTGCAGTTACACCGATACCACCATGTTTTTGAACATAATCAACGATCTCATTGATCGCTTTTTTCTTCATAACTCTGTTCCATAACTCAGAAGGAACAAAGTCCGGAAGGATTGCTTTGATTAAAAGACGACCAGCAGTTGTATGAATAATTCTTCCATCAACTCTTGTTCTTACTTTTGCATGAATATCAAGAGCATCATGTTCTAATGCAATACGAATCTCATCAACATTAGCAAAAAGTTTATTTGAACCCTTAACACCATTTTTCTCTAAAGAGATATAGTAGATACCAAGGACCATATCCTGTGAAGGTGTAGCAATCGCTTTACCAGATGCAGGAAGCAAGATATTCATAGATGCAAGCATCAGTACTTTTGCCTCTGCAATTGCAGCAGAACTTAAAGGTACGTGAACAGCCATCTGATCCCCATCGAAATCGGCATTGAAGGCCGCACAAACAAGTGGGTGAAGCTGAATTGCTTTTCCATCGATAAGACGTGGGTGAAACGCTTGAATAGAGAGTTTATGCAGTGTCGGTGCACGGTTCAGCATAATAGGATACCCATCAACAATCTCTGCTAAAGATTCCCAAACCTCATTACTTTTTTCTTCAATCATCTTCTTGGCAGCTTTAACAGTTGTTGCATATCCTTTTTCTTCCAGTTTTGCAATCAAATGCGGCTTAAAGAGTTCAAGTGCCATTTTTTTAGGAAGACCACACTCATCCATACGCAAATCAGGACCAACAACAATTACAGAACGTCCAGAGAAGTCAACACGCTTCCCAAGAAGGTTTTGTCTAAAACGTCCCTGTTTCCCTTTAATAATCTCAGAAAGTGATTTAAGAGGACGCTTGTTTGCCCCTTTTACTGCATTTGCACGACGACCATTGTCAAAAAGTGCATCTACAGACTCTTGAAGCATACGCTTCTCATTTCTTACAATAATCTCAGGAGCTTCAAGTTCTACAAGACGCTTCAAACGTTGATTACGGTTGATAACACGACGATAAAGATCATTGACATCAGAAACCGCAAATTTTCCACCATCAAGACTTACAAGTGGACGTAAATCTGGTGGAAGAACAGGAAGTACTGTTAGCATCATCCAAGCTGGATTGTTTCCAGAGTTAAGGAATGACTCAATAACTTTCAGACGTTTATTGATAGTCTTTTTCTTCGCTTCAGATTTAGTCTCACCTATCTGCTCTTTTAAAGCAGTAAAAAGATCAACAAGATCAATAGAATCAAGAAGATCACGAATAACTTCACCACCCATACGTGCTTTAAAGCCTAAGGCATCAAATCTTTGAACAAGTGTTCTGTATTGCTCTTCATTTAAAACATCATATTTTAAAACTGGTGTTTTTGCTTCAGCATCATAGTATGCCTCACCACCCTCTTCTACAATATATGCTTCATAGTAAAGTACACGCTCTAAATCTTTCATCTTGATACCAAGTAGTGTACCGATACGAGATGGTAATGAACTTACGTACCAAATATGTGCAACAGGCGTTACAAGCTCAATGTGACCCATACGTGTACGACGAACTTTAGTGCTTGTTACTTCAACACCACACTTCTCACATACAACACCTTTATAACGCATCTTTTTATATTTACCACAAAGACACTCATAATCTCTGACCGGTCCAAAGATCTTCGCACAAAAAAGACCATCACGCTCAGGTTTGAGTGTACGGTAGTTGATAGTCTCTGGTTTTTTTACTTCGCCATGACTCCATGACATTACCTTCTCAGGTGATGCCAAACGGAATTGCAGCTGTTTTATATCTTTTGGTCTACTCTCTTCTGTTACTTCTACTGGTACTAATCTACTCATCGTCTTCCACCTCGTCCATAATCTCTACATCAAGTGCAAGTGCTTGCAACTCTTTTGTCAGTACAAACAGTGTCTCTGGAATTCCAGAAGCCGGTACTAACTCACCACGAGTAAGTGCTTTATATGCACGAACACGTCCATCAACATCATCAGATTTAATTGTCAACATCTCTTTAAGAACAGCGGATGCACCATATGCTTCAAGTGCCCAAACTTCCATCTCACCAAATCTCTGACCACCAAAGAGTGCTTTACCACCAACTGGCTGTTGTGTAACAAGTGAGTATGGTCCAGTTGAACGTGCATGAATTTTCTCATCAACCAAGTGATGCAGTTTTAAGATATACATGTAACCAACATTTACACGCTCTTTCATCTTCTCACCGGTTTTACCATCGTAAAGTACTACTTTACCATCAGCATCCATTTTCGCAAGTTCATAAATCTTTTCAAACTCTTGGGCATTTACACCCTCAAAAATAGGCGTTGCAAAACGTACACCTTTTGCCCAGTCACGTGCATATCCTAAGAAAGTCTCATCATCCATATCACCGATTACTTTGCTAGCATTCATAAGACCTGCAACATCAGCAATAGAGATCATTTTCTCTCTAAGATTTTTAATAAAATCAGCCTGTTTTTTATCAAACTCTTCTTGGATCTGATTTCCAAGTTCACGTCCTGCCATACCAAGGTGCATCTCTAAAATCTGACCGATATTCATACGAGACGGTACCCCTAGAGGATTGAGACATACATCAACTGAGCGTCCATCTTCCATATACGGCATATCAACTTCAGGAACAATATTTGAAACGATACCTTTGTTCCCGTGACGTCCTGCCATTTTATCACCCACTTTAAGGTGACGTTTTGTAGCGATGTAAATTTTTACATACTTTACAACACCATTTGGTAAGATATCATCTTTTTCTAAAATAGAAAGTTTTTCTTCATGCTCATCACGGAAGATTCTCTTTTGTTTTTGGAAATGGTTTTTCGTTTTTGTATACTCATTTTGAATTGCTTCAGAGAACGACTTTACAATAGCATTCATAGCAAAACGATTTACTTCTTTAAGATCTTCACCATTAATGATATCTCCAGCTTTATACTCTGTATCACCGATTTTGATATCTGCTTGAAGAGGCTCACGAGTCAAAAGTTTTGTTACACGTAACATCTCCTCTTTATCGATCATGATGAGTCTGTCATAGTGTTCACGCTCTAAATAATCACGCTCTTCTTTCTCAAGCTCTAACGCACGAGGATCTTTGTCATATCCTTTTTTCGTGAAAACTTTAATATCAACAACAACACCTTCCATAGATGGTGGACAATAGAGCGATTTGTTTACAACATGACCCGCTTTTTCACCAAAAATTGCACGAAGGAGTCTCTCTTCAGGTGTTGGTTTTACTTCCCCTTTTGGAGAAACTTTACCAACTAAGATCATCCCACCTCTAACAGTCGTACCGATCTTAACAATACCAGACTCATCTAAGTGCGCCAGCTCATCATCACGAACATTTGGAATATCACGAGTAATCTCTTCAACACCGTGTTTGAGTTCACGTGCTTCTACCTCTTTCTCATAAACATGAACTGAAGTAAATGCATCTTGACGGATCATACGTTCTGAGATAACAATTGCATCTTCAAAGTTGTAACCATTCCAAGGCATAAAGGCAACCATAGCATTGACACCAAGAGCAAGTTCTCCTTGATCCATATTTGGACCATCAGCAATGATTTGCCCTTTTTTCACTATTTGACCAACTTGAACAATTGGTTTTTGTGTAAAACATGTATTTTGATTGGTACGAAGATTTTTTTGTAATGGATAGTAATCTATAAAGATCTCCCCATCTTCTTCACCCATAACATAGATATGTTTCCCATCTACTTTTTCAATTTTACCGGCACGTTTGGCTTTTACACACTCCCATGCATCACGAGCAACAAGTTTCTCAACACCTGTTCCTACCATTGGCGCATTTACACGTAAAAGTGGTACGGCCTGACGCTGCATATTTGATCCCATAAGTGCACGGTTGGCATCATCATGTTCCAAAAATGGAATTAATGAAGCGGCAACACCGACAACCATTTGAGAAGAGAGATCAGCATATTGACAATCCTCTGGTTTACGTAAAAGGATCTCACCATCTTGACGAACAGCAATCAAATCTTCAATAAACTGACCATTTTCATCCAGCTTATTTGAAGCTGCGGCAATCATTTTGCCCTCTTCCTGTGTTGCTGTCAGATAGATAATTTCATCGGTAACTTTACCATCTTGCATTACTTTGTATGGTGCTTCAATAAAACCATGTTCATTTACTTTTGCATACATTGCCAAAGTATTGATAAGACCAATATTTTGTCCCTCTGGAGTCTCAATTGGACAAATTCTACCATAGTGAGTTGGGTGAACATCCCGCACTTCAAATCCGGCACGCTCTTTTACAAGACCACCTTCACCAAGTGCACTCAGACGACGTTTGTGTGTAACTTCAGAGAGTGGATTGGTTTGATCCATAAACTGAGAAAGCTGTCCACCTGAAAAGAACTCCATAATTGTTGAAGTAATCATTTTTGAATTAATAAGATCGTGTGGCATAAGCTCACCCATTGGACCACTCATAGTAGAGAGCTTGTCACGGATCGCTTTTTGCATTTTTACAAGACCGTTATGTAACTCATTTCCTAAAAGTTCACCAATTGATCTGATACGTCTGTTACCTAAGTGATCTCTATCATCAATATGACCTTGACCATTTTTAACTTTGATAACATATTTTACAGACTCGATAATATCTTCATGTGTAAGTACAGTTACATACTCAGGAATATGCATACCAAGTTTATGATTCATTTTCATACGACCAACCTGTGTTAGATCGTAACGCTCAGGATCAAAGAAAAGCTGATTTACAAATATTTTTGCAGCTTCTTTTGTAACCGGCTCACCTGGACGCATAACTTTGTAGATACGAATCGCAGCTAAATCATTCTCATCTTCAATCTCTTCTGTTTGTTTAAGTAGTTTGAGTGAATCTGCATCAGCATTGAATGCATTGATAATTGAACTATCAACACCCTCTGCCAAATCATTAGCAATTTTAAATTCACTTACACCAATTTCAGTCATTTTTTTGAGTTTTGACTCGTCGATATGTGTCATTGTATCAAAAAGAACTTCTCCAGTCTCTGGATCAATAATTGGCTCTGCTAGATAACGATCAAGTAAAATTTCCAATGGATACTGAACCTCTTTAAGACCATCATCAATAAGCTTTTGTGCTTTTTTTGCAGAGAGTCTTTTTCCTGATGCAACAAGAAGTTTTCCTTCACAGTCATAAAGATCATAGATAAGACGTGATGCATAATCTTTTGGATTAAAATCCATTACAAATTGATTATCATCAATTTTAATTGTTTGAATAGGGTAAAAAAGTTTTAAGATATCTTGTTTAGAGTAACCAAGTGCACGAAACATTATAGTTACTGGAACTTTACGACGTTTGTTGATTCTCATATATAAAATATCTTTTGGATCATACTCAAAGTATAACCATGAGCCACGATCCGGAATAATTTGACCAGTATAGATCAGTTTGTTTCCAGCAGTAGTTGACTCTTCTTCTTTAAAAATTACACCAGGAGATCTGTGGAGTTGATTTACAACAACACGTTCTACACCGTTAATAATAAAAGAAGTTCTGTCTGTCATAAGTGGAATATCACGAACAAAAATTGATTGTTCTTTGATATCTTTTACACCAAGTTTCTCTTTAGTGTTTTCATCTCTGTCCCAAAGAACAAGACGTGTTTTCATTCTAAGGCTTACAGCATATGTAAGACCTCTCTCCATACACTCACGAACAGTATATTTAGGGTTTGTAACCTCTGATCCGATGTATTCAACAGTTAATCTGTTTTGTGCATCATGAATAGGAAATACTGATTGAAATACTTTCTCAATTCCACTGGCAGTTCTATCTTTTTTATCTAACATTAAAAATGTTTCATATGAACTTTGTTGGAGTTGGAGTAAATTTGGTACTTCAATTTCTTGAGGAGTTTTAGAGAAGTCTACACGAAGACGGTTTCCGGAATATAAAGTGTTTAACATAGGCTACCTCGATAAGTTGTTAATTAGGGGCTTGAACTTTTTCAAGCATATCGTATCTAGTCGTCACCAGATAGATTTTGAGTACTCTTGGCATCAAGAGATTTTTACAGTGCTTATAAACGACATAAGGGCACTTTAGCAAAAAGAGTTCTCTCTTCTTGCTAAAGCGCCCAGAAAATGGAGGGCAAAGCCCTCACAAATTATTCAGTTAAAATTATTTAACTTCTACTGTAGCACCAGCTTCTTCTAAAGCAGCTTTTGCTTCTTCAGCACTGTCTTTGTCTACACCCTCTTTGATTGTAGATGGTAACTCTTCACAAGCAGTTTTTGCTTCTTTAAGTCCAAGACCAGTTAAAGCACGAACAGCTTTGATAACACCGATTTTCTTAGCACCAACATCAGTAAGTACTACATCAAACTCAGTTTTTTCTGCAGCAGCAGCACCAGCGTCACCACCAGCAACACCAGCAACAGCAACAGGTTGTGCAGATACACCAAATTTCTCTTCAAATTCTTTAACTAATTCAGAAAGTTCTAATACAGAAAGTCCTGAGATATATTCTAATACGTCTTCTTTAGTAACAGCCATATTTTTCTCCTATGAGTATTTTTTATTTTATATGTGATAAAAATCACAGATTCTTAAAAGAGCAAAGACTAAGCTTCCTCTTCTTCTTTTTTCTTACGTAGTGCATCAATACCAATTGCAAGATTGGTAACTGGTGCCATCCAAGTAGCAGCAAGCATACCAAGCAGTTCTTCACGTCCTGGAAGTTTAGCAAATGCTTCAATTTTAGCTACGTCTGCAGGTTCTTTATCCAAGTAACCAGCTTTAATAACAAACTTTTCGTTTGTTTTAGCGAAATCAGCAGCAATTTTAGCAGCAGCAATAACATCATCAGACCAAATAAAAATATTTGTATCTTTGATCTCAATACCACTCATCTCTGCATTATTTAAAGCGATTGTTGCTAAAGTATTTTTAACAACCTGAACACTTGTGTCTTTCGCACGAGCAGCTTTACGCAACTCTTCAAGTTGACCAACAGTCAAACCTTTATAGTCACAAATAACAACTGCTGTTGTATTAGCAAATGAGTTTGTTAACTGCTCAATTACTTCAGCTTTTTTTGACTTAAGCATATAAATTCTCCTTTCTAGACATAACTTCAAGAGGGGTGAAAGGATCGATTAAGCTCACTACCGACTCGGTAGATGCCCCCGTCTATCTTTAGTCCAAGTAATTCAGATTTTCAAAAATGAAAATCTTTACTTTAAGATAAATTCTATCTCACAATAAAGATTTTCACACCC
>JAMOSE010000009.1 GCA_027063215.1 Sulfurimonas sp.
ATTTATTATGGTCTGGCACTTAATGCATCAAGATTATCAAGTTTACGTATCATACTATCTTGTTTATAAAGAGTATCTTTGATCTTCTTTATAAAGAAAATGGAGGGTACTTCATAAATATTAAAGCGTTGAATAAACTTTAAAGAGGTATTTGTACCTGAGCGTAAAAAAGTTGTTGTATCTGTGTTTTGTCTTACTTTGTTGTAGTAATCAATAGCAATGATTGGGTTGTTGAGATTAAGCCGTGCCAGTCTTTGCATACTGCCTTTGTTTTTAGAGGAGTAAAAGACTACAATGTATCTCTCTTCTTTGGGTATAAAGATATCACTTTTTTCATAAAAAGCCCAATCTTTGAAATTGATAAATTTATATTCTGAAAATTTGTAGTTGAAGTATGCAAAAGCACCGGCAATCATTGCGGCACCAAAGAAAGAGGCTAAAAGAGTGGAGAGAGAAAAGAGGCTTTTACCTCCTTTTCTTGCCACCTTTTACACCTTTGTCATTACGCTAAAAGAGCGTCAAGTTTTTGAGCAAATGCATCTTTAGAAGCTGCACCTACCATTTGGTCAACAAGCTCACCATTTTTGAAGAACATTATAGTCGGAATAGAACGAATACCATATTTTACAGCAATTTCTTGCTCTTCATCAGTATTTACTTTACAGATTTTTGCTTTTCCATCATAATCTTCAGCTAACTCTTCGATTACAGGAGCGATCATACGACAAGGACCACACCATGGAGCCCAAAAGTCTACTAATGCTACACCTTCAGCTAGTGTTTCTTCTAAATTACTTGCAGTTAATTCAATATATTTACCCATTAGGATTTCCTTTTTTATTATTGTTTGGAAGTATTATACAAGTGCTATTATTAATTATAACTTTAGATATTGGAGAACTTAGAATTCCTCTGTATAATTTTACAAAATTAAAGCTTGATAAACTTTTTTTCTTTGTTTATAAAGTAGGCAGCCTCTGTGTAGCCTGCTTTGTGTACCATTTGCATGACTTCTTTGTTAAAGAGCCCTACCTGTTCAGGTTTATGTGCATCTGAAGAGAGTGTAATAGGAATCTCTAATTTGGAAGCCTCTTTTAGAAGTTCATAAGAAGGATAAGCCTCTTTTACCGGTTTTCGATATCCTGCAACATTGACTTCTAAAACCATTTCATTTTCTTTTATAGCCACAAGTGCGTTTTTTGCCATAGTGAGGATATCTTTTGTAGGCATAAAATTAAAAACTTTGATAAGATCCAAATGTCCGACTACATCAAAAAGTCTGCTTTGTGCCATAGCTTCTATCGTATCAAAATATTTTTGCCATATCTCATTAAGATTTTCTTGCTGCCATTTTCCGATAAACTCAGGATTATCAAATCCCCAACCTTCAAGGAAATGCACAGAGCCTATTAAATAGTCAACATCAGCATTTAAAACACGCTCATCCATATGTGAGGGAAGATAATCCACTTCATAAGCCAGTAAGATTTTTATTTTGTCTTTAAAGCGCTCTTTTGCCTCTTTTACAGCTTCTTCATAGGCTTGCATATCTTCAAACTTCATTCTATATTGCGGATCAAAATCCATAGGAGCATGATCAGAAAAACCAAAGATTTTTGTACCCTGTTTTATTGCAGCTTGAATGTACGCATCTATTTCCCCTTCAGCATGATTACAAAGTGGTGTATGATTGTGTAGATCTACTATCATTTTTTTCTCGGATTTATTTATTTTATGCTATTATAGTGACATTTAATAAATTAGACGAATTTTAAATGATGGAGCGCCTTTATGACACAAGAAGAATTAGATGCATTAATGAATGGTGACATGGATATGGATGGACTCTCTGATGAAACGGATACTCAAGAAGATGCAGTGACTGAATCTCAAGAGGGAAGTGCTGAAGATGAGGCAATAGATTCTGCTGATGTTCTTGAAGAGAATATAAAATCTGCAAAGTTGCCACTTCCTGCAACTGAAGAGAATAAAATGGTACATCAACTAGATGATGTAACAAAAGAGAGTGAAGAAAAAGCAAGTGAAATTTTTGATATTATTGAAAATATCAGTAATGATTTAATGGAAAAAGAGGAAAATCTTAATGCTGTTCTTGAAGTCCTTAATTCAAATGTGGAATTATTTGAAAAACTTGTAACAAAATTTCCTGAAGTTGATACTTTTAAAACACAACTAGAGATGAATCAAAAAGCTCTTGATGATACAAATGAAACCATAGAAGTTTTACAAAACAGTGGTGACTCCATCATGACTGTAATGGATATTATGCAGTATCAAGATATTCATCGCCAAAAAATTGAGCGTGTAATCAATGTTATGCGCGCACTTTCCAAATATATGAATACCCTCTTTGAAGGTAAAGTAGAAGATGAAAAACGTGTCTCATCAGCAACACATATTCATGGTGATACGCATAATGATGTAGCATCTACTGAAGATATTGAAGCACTTCTTGCACAGTTTGGTAACTAATGAAAAAAGTTGAACTTTTATCTCCTGCGGGAACACTGGAAAAACTAAAAATTGCATTTGACTACGGTGCAGATGCTGTTTATGGTGGTGTGAGCCATTTCTCACTGAGAATCAGAAGTGGGAAAGAATTTAGCTTTGAGGATTTTGAAGAGGGCATTAAGTATGCGCATGAGCGAGGAAAAAAAGTCTATGCAACAATTAACGGCTTTCCTTTTAATTCTCAACTCAATCTTTTAAAAAAACATATTTTAAAGATGGCAGAACTCAAACCCGATGCTTTCATCGTCGCAACTCCTGGAGTGCTAAAACTTGCACATGAACTTGTTCCTGATATGCCGCTGCATCTCTCAACACAAGCCAATGTTATGAATGTTTTGGATGCGCAAGTCTATTATGATATGGGTGCTACGCGTATTATTACTGCACGGGAGATCTCATTAAAAGATTTAAAAGCTATAAAAGCAGAACTTCCTGAGCTTGAACTTGAAGTTTTTGTGCATGGGTCTATGTGTTTTGCATACTCCGGACGCTGTCTTATTTCAACATTGCAAAGTGGTCGTGTTCCTAATCGTGGAAGCTGTGCAAATGATTGTCGTTTCCCGTATGAAATTTATGCGGCAAATCCGGAAACCGGAACACTCTTTAAGCTTGAAGAGGAAGAGGGGATTGGTACCTACATTATGAACTCCAAAGATCTTAATCTTGCTTCACATATGGAAGAGATTTTGGACTCGGGTGTAGTCGATAGTGTCAAGATCGAGGGTCGAACAAAGACCGCTTACTATGCGGCTGTAACTGCAAAAGCTTACAGAATGGCAATTGATGACTACTATGCAAAAAAACTTGATTCTAAGAAGTATCAGTATGAGCTAGAATCACTGCAAAACCGTGGTTATACGGATGCTTATTTAGTTTCACGTCCATTTGAAAAGCACGATACACAGAGTCTTGATTTTACAATGCAGTTAGGAACACATCAAGTTACTGGTGTGACAAACGAAGCAGGAACGCACTATATGTGTAAATTTACAACACGTCCGGGTGATGCGCTTGAAGTTGTAGCACCGCTTGATGCAAAAAT
>JAMOSE010000010.1 GCA_027063215.1 Sulfurimonas sp.
TTGTTAGTTTCAGTTGTATTAGTAACAAATAATGTTTTTACTTGTTCTTCTATCTCTTGAAATAACTCTTGAGCTTTTAGTGAGTTGTTGTATTGAGTTATAAGTATTCTAAACTTATCTCTGTCACCATCTGCAAGTTTAAAACTCATCTCTCTTGCTTGTTGTTCTGTGACACCATTAGCAACACTTGCTAAGTCAAGTATAGTCTGCTCATCATCTTCTGCGATTTGGAAAAGGTCTGAATAAGGTAGTGAAATCACCTGTGCATTTTTAAAAAGATTTGATACTGGTTTTATCCCCATATCTTTATCGCCATAAAAATATTTAAACTCTTGCTTTATATTTTTTTGGTTTTGATATTGGTTTAGTACAAAAAAAGTATTTTCAAAATCATCTATGTACTTGTATGTATCTTCTGCATTTTGAAGATATTTTTTAATTTTAAGAGTTGGGATAAGATAGGTTTTTTCTAGTTCTAGTGGTTTTAAAATATCTAGTATTTTTTGAGTATCATCACCACCACCTACATCAACGATATAATCAAGTTCACTTTCACACATTATGTCAAACAACATATCAGATATAACAGTATCTTTTTGGTCTAACTTGACTGATATTGCTTTGTCTTCTGTCAAAAAATCACTATTTTTAAAAACTAAAGAGTTATTTGAATTATCTATTTCTAGTATCTTAAAATCTCTATTTTTACTATGTAATAAACAAGCTAAAACTACACTTGTTAAACTTTTTCCCACACCACCTTTAGTGTTAATTGTTGTATATATCATCTGTTATTCCTCATTATTATTTTGATTTGCTATTTTTTGCAATTTTTGTTTGTAAGCAATAATGGCTTTTGTGTCTTGGTCATCACTTTGAAGCACATCTGCACTCTGTTTTTTTTGCTAGTGCTAGAAGCACTAGGGGTTTTTAAAGAAAAATTTTTGTCATCTAAGTTTTCTTTAACAAATTGCCAAATTCTCCTTTTTGTAATTTCTACTTTTTGAGTTTTTAAAAAATCTTGTATTTGCTCAACTTTAAAATCATTTTTATAGAGTTGTAAAATCTCTGATTTATACTCTTTAAGCTGACTTACTCGCCTCTGAGGTTCATTATTTTTTAAAAAGCTGTCAAGTGCTTTCATAAAATTTACTCCACTTTTTCAACATAAACATAATCTTTCTCTCCATATTTACCTATTGATAAATCTACTTGATTATTAAAGATAATAAACCGACCATCATAATCATCTAGTTTCTTAAACTCAAATTCTTTATTTTGATAAAATGAAGTTATAATCTCATTTAATTGATTACCAACTACTCCAGCAAACAAGCCAATTAAAGTAGAAGCTATAACTATTGTTACAATGCTCTTAGTTTTCCATTTTTTAAGATAACTTTTAATCTCCGTAACATCTGTTGCCATATCATTTATGTAGATTAAATCATCAACTGCCGATAAGCCGATAGTTAGCTTTTCACTTTGTTTTTCTAATACCTGTTGAGATTTTTCCAGTTTTTTAACTGAACTTAAAATCTGATTTTCAACTTTCTCAAAAATCTTACTTTCGATTTTTGAGAAGTCTATTTTTTCAAGATTTTTATTTATAACATCACCGTTAATATCTTTAAGCTTATGGAGATTTAAGATAATCTCTTTTGCTTCTGTGATATTGTTCATATCATTTATTAAGACTCGCATACTTTCATTTGCATATATTAAATCTTGATACATTTTTAACTGTTCTTCATTAGTCATTTGGTTTCTCCTTTGTGATTTAAACTTTAGTTATAGATTTACTATCAGACACAATAGAATCTGCGATATTGTCGAAAAAGTCGGCTGTTTTTATCTCTAATGTTTTAAA
>JAMOSE010000011.1 GCA_027063215.1 Sulfurimonas sp.
ACTGCACTAATGAGCATAAGTACAATCATAAAAAGTACCATATCTATAATATAAGCAAGAAGCCTCTTTCCAAATCCAATGTAATCTCTGTTTTGCATTGTTTTTCTCCATTAAATTAAAATTTAGTAGTAATTATAGTTGTAAATGTGGTACTAAATGTGAACTTTTATTTAAAAAAGTAGTAAAGTTCACATTTAGTACTATTTTTTCCTTTATAATAACTCTTCAGAAAATTTAAAGGAAAATAATGAAAAAAAGTGTAATTGCTATTGTAACAGCAGGTTTATTGGCTACGTCAGCGTTTGGTGTGACAAATGAGTGTAAAGAGGAGTTGAAACATCTTAAAAAAGATCTCTCAAATATAACAGATAAAGGGGCTGAGTGTTTAGCGCAAAAGTTAGCTGTTGTACTGAACAGTGCTTTTGCACAACAATCTTCATCAACAGATAAAATGCATATATTTTATAAAAGAAAAACTATGATAATGAAGGGGAACTCAACATCTTCTCAAGTGCCTAGAATGACAAAAGCAGCCCAAAGAGAGCAGATAAGAGGAGTTTGTGTTAATGATCCAAGAATTAGAATACTCTTACAACATGGTATAAAATGGAGAGTAGATCTTACAACACCGAAGCAGCATGTTGTCCTTAACATTACAGAGAAAGTCTGTAAGAAAAATCACTTTTGGAAATGATAAAATGATTAAAATTTTTCTTTTAAGTGTAACAGTCTTAATATTGAGTGGTTGTTTCTCAAAGACAGATGAAACAATAATAAAAGAGAGTATAAATGCAGAGTACGAACGTCTCAATTCAAATGATTTGGAACGAATATTTACAATGTGGGCTCCTGAGGAAAATAAATTTACATTTGCTAAGTATATTGTTTGTTTAGAGAGTATGAATTTAAATGTTAAATCTGTTTTAAATGATATCTCCAATGAAGATTATGAATATATTGACAAATATGAGCCTACTATTGAGAGAAAAATATATCGTGAAAAAGATTATAAAACTATTTTGGCTAATACTGAAAAAGAGTTTCGTGACAAAGATAAGCTAAAAAACAGCGATAGCTATTTTATACTTTTTGGTGGTAATGTAAAGCATATAAACGATGCAGGTGAATATAAAGAAGCAGTACTAAATAATCTAATAGTAAAGTTATCTACATCGTTTGCAAAAAAGCATGAAGAAGAGAGTAGATTTTGTATTCAGCAGATATTTGATTATAAAAAACCAACAGATATTGCAGTAAAAATTTCAAAAAATAAAAAACAAGCAGTTGTGATGGTTACTTATGAAGATGGTTCTACTAAGAAAAAACTTTTTCAAAAAAATGAAAAAGGGGAGTGGGAACAGGTTCTTATGATGTTTTCTGAAGAGTAGAGTGTATGCTCTATGAAAAAGTATGCACTCTATACCCACCGCCATAGATATTTTCTATGGTATCTGGTGGGAGCTTTTTTCGTAGTTTTTTTATAAGGGTACGTACAGAGTCAAGACTATACTCTTTTTCATAATCCCAAACAGCATTAAAGAGTTCAAGTGGAGAGAGTAGGGTGTTTGATTGTAAAAGAAGTGCCTCAAGAAGAAGCGTCTCGTTTTTGCTTAGTTTTACCTGTGTTTTATTTTCAAAAAGTACTCTTTGAGAACAATCAAAATAGCAAGTTTGTGAAAAATAGATAGAGTTTTCAGAGTCTATACTTTCAAGGGCGTTTTCTATCACTTCATAGAGTGTAGAGCGTTTGAGTGGTTTTATTTTGTAGTCAGTAAGGTTGAGTTTTATGGCTCGAAGGAGTTTTTCCTGATCGCTGTGTGCAGAAAAAACAATGATCTTTACATCTTTGTCTGTTTTACGTATGGACTCTATCATCTCTAATCCACACATATTTGGCATACTCAGATCACTTATAATAATATCTGGTTGGTACTCTTTATAGGCTTGTAGCCCTTCTATACCGTCATTGGCTTCATAAACAACTGCTAAAAAGTTGTTTTGTATATAAAAAGCATGATTTTGTCGTATATTGATCTCATCTTCAACATAAAGAATTTTTACTTTGTTCATAATATTATTTTAAACTCCACACCGTTATTTACATTTGCTACTTCAAGCTTTCCCTGAAACTCATTTTCTATGATCATTTTTGCTATATAGAGACCAATTCCTGTACCTTTAGACTTAAATTTTGTTGTAAAATAGGGCTCAAAAATAGCACTCATATTCTCTTTTGGTATTGCTGTACCATTGTTATAAATGCTGAGTACAGTCTGCTTTTCTTCATTATAAAGATGAATTTTTATATGTTTTTCTTTCTCTTCTTTGAGTGCATCTTTTGCATTTTGTAAAATTATCATTACAACTTGTATAAACTCTCCTTCAACACCTTTGATGAACTTATTGTCTGTAAGTATAAGATTGAGTTGAATAGAATTTTTGTGCATTTCTGCATTGATCAAGGTTAACGCTTTTTGTAGCGCATCAGTGATACTAAACTCTGTTTGGTACTTGTTTTTATTGATGTAATTGCTAAAATTTTCTATAGTATCTGACATATACTCTGTTACATTTTCTATCTGTTGCAGGGTAGTATCCATTTTTTTTGCATTGAGATTGCTGTTGTTATAATCACCTTCGAGTTTCATGACTATAGCATTGATTTCACCAAGTGGTTGTCTCCATTGATGGGCAATATTACCTATCATCTCTCCCATTTGTGCAAGTTTTGAGTGTTCAAGAAGTTTCTTTTGTTTTTGGAGATTTTCCTTGTTCTCTTCGTCAGTAATCTTTTTGAACATTTGTATAAAAAGAATAAGCACGCTTAAAAAGATACCAAATGTGAGGATATAGTCAAAAAGCATAGAGTGCAGCTGTTTTTTTACAAAACTTACATCAATATCTGCGCCAATCAAGTACCAATACCCATCTTTTGTTTTTCGCGGCATTATGATAGAACGAAATGTTCCATACTCATCTGTTGCCTCTCCAAAATAGCTTTTATGGTTTTGAAAAGATGCTTTGAGTTTTGGAGTTGCTCCTTTGTACTCTAAAAGATAGGGAATATAAAAGTTGTTTTTATACTGCTCTTTGGTAATACTTGAAGATGTAAAATATATTTTTGCATTGTTCTCTACCATAGTATAGACAAACTTGACATCATTCTCATTTGTAAGAGTAGAGAGAAGTAGAGCATTTTCTTTGTTTTGTTGCGGTGATATCTGAGTCGTGTTAAACTCTCGGTTATTGAGATCATCACCAAGTAATTGTGCACCCGAATAGGCTACATTTTTAAGCTTGTCATCTATACATTTGTAGAAAAATTTCTCCTGCATCTCATACTGGTAAAAAGTAAAGAGCGAGGCAAGGAGGACAAGCAGGATAATAAAAGAGTAAAAAAGTTTCTGTTTTTTTTGCGTAAAAATGAATACAACCTCATAAATTTTTACGAAATTATAGCTATGGAGTACTAAAATAAAACTTTTAATTTTGTAGTTATAA
>JAMOSE010000012.1 GCA_027063215.1 Sulfurimonas sp.
AAAAGGTGATATTTTTGCAAAAAATTTTACAAAAGTTAAAAAATTTTAATGAACTCGTAATGTTTGAACACTCTATATTCTCTCTGCCGTTTATTTTTATTGCCATGGTTGTTGCAGCTGATGGTTGGTTTGGTTGGCAGTTGCTCTTTTTAGGAGCACTTGCAGCTGTGAGTGCAAGAAACTTTGCGATGGGTGTAAACCGTTATGCCGACAGAGATATCGATGCACTTAATCCGCGAACGGCAGGCAGACCAAATGTTGACGGACGCATTGATGCAAAGAGTATGCAGATCTTTATTGTGCTCAATGCGGCGGCTTTTGTAATTGTTGCGTATATGATCAATTCACTTGCTTTTTGGTTGAGTTTTCCCATCTTGGCAGTGCTTGGATCCTACTCCTATTTTAAACGTTTTAGCTCTTTGGCACATGTTATTCTCGGAGTCTCTTTAGGGTTGGCACCGATTGCAGGTGTTGTAGCCGTATCGGCTTCTATTCCTCTGTGGTCTGTTTTGTTGGCACTTGGCGTTATCTTTTGGGTAGCTGGATTTGATCTGCTTTACTCTTTGCAAGATATCGATTTTGATAAAGAAAAAGGGCTGCACTCGATCCCTTCTCGTTACGGAGCCGATGCAACACTTTTTATATCGGCTATTTTTCACTCTTTGGCAGTGCTTTTTTGGCTTCTTTTTGTCTGGGCGGCCGGACTTGGCTTTTTTGCTTTTGTAGCGGCGGTTGGAAGTGGATTTGTACTCTACTATGAACAGTTGTTGGTACGAAAAGATTTTACAAAAATAGACAGAGCCTTTTTTACGGTAAACGGATATCTTGGTATCGCCTTTTTTGCACTTATTATACTTGACAGGATTGTATCATGAATGAACCGCGTTTAGTACCTGCACCCATAAGCATAGAGTTTTCAGAAGCATCTCTCAATAAAGAGGCGTATGAGAGAGAGTTCCAAAAACTGAGTGAGAGTGATGATGATCCAATCAGTCAGTGGCTTAAACTTGCAAAAGCAAGAGGTGAAACTGCCGAGAGTGATCCCGTCATTTTAAATCTTGTTGTTGAACTGCATAGAAAGATAGATGCTCTGGAGGCTTTTTTAAAAAATGAGACGCCTCAACGTGTCTCTTTGACAGAAGAAGCTGAGATCGAGTCCATCGGTTTTGAGCATTTTAAACTAAAAGAGCCAATGTTAGAAGAGGGTAAACTCTACTATGGTCGTGTGGCAATGCCGGTACATCCAAAACGTGATGTTGCACTCTTTTTTAAGGCATTATCGCCACAACTAGCAGAGATAGTTCGTATGCATGAGCGAGATGAAAAAGAGTGGGCAGCCTATATGACGGCACGGGAGCGAATTTTGATTCGTGAGGCCAGAGAAGCAAAAGCGAGAAAAGCGTGAATATAGAAAATTTTCAATTTAGCATAGAGTATGTTGTTGTTATAATGGCAGGGGTTATTCTCTATCTTCTTTATTATGTTTACTCTAAAGATTCAGATTATTCGCGCCATATTCACTCTGTGGCTTCTGTTGTAGAGGATTTAAACAGAGAACTTTTTTACCTTAAAAAACAGATAAAAGAGACGGAGAGTGCTGTAAACAAAGCGCCTTCAAGAATGAGTGACGATGAGATTTATCAAGAGATTGAGCGGAGTGTCTATGATATGGTGCAACCTCTCTCTATCGCTTTAAAACAGATTCAGCACAATGTTGATTCCATAGAGCTGGAGATTGAATCCCGTATAGCACAGCTGGAGAGTGGTGTAAAACAGATCTCCATTCCATCATCTGTTCATGGCAACGATGATGAAAAGATTATCTCTTTATTTAAGCAGGGAGTATCTATTGAGACTATTGCAAAAGAGCTGCATATCTCTAAACCTGAAGTTGAGTTTGTTTTAAAAATCAACAAAATAAAGTAAAACCTGATGAGCGCTGACAGAAAGCTTTTTACATTAGTTGCGATGCTTATCGGTATTAGTGTAGTTCTTTCATATACTTTAACTTCTTATACTGTTTTACTTTTTGGTGTGAATGAATTTCACTTTGTTATTCGGCAGTCGATATTTGCTTTGCTTGGGATGATCATTATTTTTACACTTTCTCAACTTGATCCGGACAAGTGGCTGAAGCCCATAGGATTTACACTTTTTATAGGTTCTCTTCTTTTGATGATAGCGATGCCCTTTATGCCTGAGAGTTTTGTAAGTGAAGTAGGCGGTGCAAAACGCTGGATAAAAATAGCAGGTTTTTCTTTGGCTCCTGTGGAGTTTTTTAAAGTAGGTTTTGTCTATTTTTTAGCATGGAGTTTTTCACGAAAGCTTGGACATCATCACGGTATAGGACTTATCGGTGAGTTTAAACGTTTTTTACCCTATGGTGTTGTTTTTGTTGGGGCAATGTTTATCATTGCTTTTTTACAAAAAGATCTTGGTCAAGTTGTTGTTTTAGGAGCTACACTCTTGTTTATGTTGATCTTTGCAGGAAGCAGTTTTCGTTTTTTCTTAACTGTTTTAGGTGGAATTTTCACCGCAATTGTGATTTTTATTTTAACGGCAGAACATAGAATACTGCGTATAAGATCATGGTGGTCCATAGCACAAAACTCTGTTTTGGATCTTCTTCCCGCTTTTATTGCTGATAAGTTACGTGTCCCTGTTGAGGTAGAGCCTTATCAGATTGGAAACTCATTAAATGCTATTCATAACGGAGGTTTTTTTGGAACAGGGCTTGGAAATGGAACCTTTAAGCTTGGTTTTTTATCAGAAGTTCATACTGATTTTGTTTTAGCAGGACTTTCTGAAGAGTTTGGTTTTGTAGGTCTTTTTGTTGTTGTCCTTATTTTTATGTGGATGTTGCAGCGAATTTTTAAGATAGCCAATCGTGTAGAAGATACAAGTTTGTATCTTTTTAGTATAGGAATAGGGTTGATTTTTACTTTTTCTTTTTTGGTCAATGCTTATGGAATTAGTGGGATTACACCTATTAAAGGTATTTCAGTGCCTTTTCTTTCTTATGGAGGTTCTGCAATGTTGGGTGCTAGTTTTGGTGTTGGAATGGTGTTAATGGCAAGTAAAAAAGCGAAAATGGATTAAAATATGAAGTTATGTGTAACAGGTGGAGGAACAGGCGGGCATTTAATGATAGCAGAGGCTCTTGTTGAAGCTGCAACAAGAAGGGGACATAATTCTGTTTTTATTGGCTCAACAAAGGGACAGGATAGAAAATATTTTGAAAAAGAGAGTCTTTTTAGTGATGTCTATTTCTTAGAGACAATAGGCGTTGTCAATCAAAAAGGTTTGAAAAAATTTCAGGCACTTTTTAAGATTTTCAAAGCTTTTTTGACTTCACGCAGGCTGCTTAAGCAACATAATGTTGATGCTGTTTACAGTGTAGGCGGCTTTTCTGCTGCACCGGCTTCTTTAGCGGCATTGAGTTTGAAGATCCCGCTTTTTATTCATGAACAAAATGCAGTAACAGGACG
>JAMOSE010000013.1 GCA_027063215.1 Sulfurimonas sp.
ACAAGATAAGTATCCTATTTTAGGAGTTTGGTGTTTTTTAGGCTGTTTTTATTGTTGAAATTATACTAAAAAATAGGCTTTAAAGTACTTAAAATAGGGAGATTTTTGGTTTTTCAGGACTGACTAATTAGGTGTTTTTGGATTCAAAAAAAGTAGAATTTTTATGAATATGGAGGGGTGGAGAATGTTATGGAATTATTTGGGTCCATTTAAGTTATTCTTTATAGGATTGCTTATAAGCTATTATAACACTACTTTATTGTAAATTCAACTGTTATAAATAGATTTTTCTGCTTGGAATTTAGATAAAATACTATTCATATTTACCAATCAGGATAATAAATGCTAAAAATACTTTTTTCTCCATCAGAAGGAAAATATTCTGGTGGTAAAGATATACCACAAGAGCTCTTTGGAGCAAAAAATGCTCGTAAAGAGATTCTTACTGCGTATAGAGAGATAGTCCTTAGCGAAGATGAAGAAGCTATTAAAAAACTCTTTGGATTGAAAAAATTTTCTGAATGTGCACCTTATAGAGTAGATATATTTAATGCACCCCTTATGTATGCGATAGAACGCTATAAAGGTGTTGCTTATGATTATCTAAAATATCAAGAGCAAGAGAGCACAACACAAGCCTATCTTCGAGAACATACAATTATCTTCTCAAATCTCTACGGACCATTACGTGGTGGTGATGCCATTGCAAATTACAAAGTAAAACAGGGAAATAGTATCAGAGGGATCGTTCCTGAGAAATTCTATAAGGATCGTTTTAGCTATCAGTTGGATCTCTATCTTCAAGATAAAGAGATTTTAGATCTGCGTGCCGGTTATTATGATAAATTTTATAAAGTTACAAAACCCTATACAACACTGAAGTTTTTAAAAAATGGTAAAACAGTTTCACACTGGGCAAAGGCCTACAGAGGTATAGTTCTAAGAGAAATCGCAAAAGCAGGTATTGACTCATTGGATGCCTTTAACACTTTAGAGATAGAAGGCCTGAATGTTCATGAGATCAAAAAAACAAAAAACAAAACTGAAATAGTTTACAATATAGTGGAGTAAAAGTATGCAAGATTCACAAGAGTATAAAGCAAAAAAAGCTTTTTTTGAAAAAGTTATCACCCTCTACGGGCGTAATGTTGTTGTTGAGATACTTCAAGACAAATCCATTGAGATACATAAACTCCATATGGCAAACTCAAACAAAAGTGACGGTGCTATCAAAAAGATCCTTCTACTTGCACAAAAAAGAGGTATAGAGATAATACGCCATGATAAAGCTGCCCTCTCTCGCATCTCTAAAAATGCAAAACAGGATCAGGGCGTTGCCATAGATATTATTGCGCAAAGTTATCAAAATGCAAGTGCTATAGAGAAGCTAAAATCCTATCGTCTTATTGCACTTGATGGTATTCACAATCCTCAAAATCTTGGTATGATTATACGAAGCTGTGCAGCAGGAAATATAGATGGAATTATTCTGCCAAAGAAAAACTCAGCGAAGATCTCTCCCCTTGTTGTTAAAGCGAGTGCCGGAACACTCTTTAAGATACCTATCTACTTTTGTGAGAAGCTTGAAGATGTATTGTGCAAGATAGACGATGCAGATATCTATGCACTCTCCTTAGATGCACAAAAAGATATCTATAATGTAAAAGAGAGTAAAAAATCTATTTATGTTTTAGGAAATGAGAGTGAAGGAGTAAGCCCTGCAGTTGCAAAACTATGCAATGAAAAGCTCATTATTGAGATGAATCGCGATGTTGAATCACTCAATGTTGCCATTACGGCTGCACTTATTGCTTTTATGCAAAGATAAATTCTACTTTGTAAACATTCTTTTAACACCCCATTGTCGATTTTCTTCAATGGCTACAAGAAAATATTTTGACACTCCATCATCATATTTTCTGACAATATCTTCAAAAAGTACTTTTGCTTGCAAGAGATCACTATCTTTATATACTTTTAATGCCTGATCATATAAAACTTTAAGCGCATATGAACTTTGTATTTTTAGCATCAAATGATACAATAAAACGGCATTCTGTTTTCCCTTTACCTGCACAGGTTCAATCTCTCTGTATAAAAAATCATCCGTGAGCATCTCTAGAGTATGTTCTGTAATTAAGATGGGCACACCATATCTTTTCGTCATCTCTTCAACTCTTGAAGTAAGATTTACACCATCACCTATAACAGTATAGTTAAACCTAATATCTGAACCCATATTGCCCACAATTACTTCTGCTGTACTGATGCCTATACCTATGCAAAGTATCTTCTTACCCTCTTCTTTTAGTTTTTTATTGAGTATCTCTAACTCTGCTAACATCTCCAAAGCACTATGGCAGGCAGCATCTGCATGATTTTTAATATCTACGGGCGCATTAAAAAATGCCATCACAGCATCACCAATATATTTATCAAGCATACCACCGTGTTTCAATACAGCATTTGTCATCGGAGTAAAGTATCTATTTAAAAGCCGTACAAGACTAACAGGATCCATGGACTCTGAAATTGATGTAAATCCTCGGATGTCACTAAAGAGTATGCTTATCTCTTTTTGTTCTCCTCCTAATGAGAGTTTTTTAGGATGACGTATAAGCTGTTGAAGCAAATCATTTGAAAGATAACTCGAAAATGCCTCTTTAATAAAACGTGCTTTTTTTTCTTCTAAAGTAAAAGCAAGAACCTCAACTGCAGCGATACTTGTAAGCAGTGTAATCAGAGGATAAAAGAGGTCAATATAAAACATATATATTCTAAAAAGATAATGAACGATAATATAAACTATAAAATAGACAGAAAGATTAAAAAACATACGAGTAACAATACTTCTAAAAAAGATGATAGACAAAAATGGAACAAAAGCCATCAAAATTATCAACCCGATAGTTGCATATGGCATCTCTACAATAAGTTGATTTTGTAAAAAATTGGATATAAATGTATAATGTAAAAAAGCACCAGGAATATTTCCAATAGGAGTACTGACAATATCCCCTGCCCCCAGCTCTGTAATCCCTAAAATAACAATTTTATCTTTAAAGTATTCACGTTTAATCTTCCCTTGCATAATATCCAAAAAGGAGATAATTTTATACTGCGGTGGTGTATAAAAATTTAATTTTACAAAACCTTTTTCATCTACTTTTATTATATGATCTGCAATTGCCAGATGAGTGCCATCTACTCTTTTTATATCACTGTTATGTTTGAGTCGCAAACCCTGTAGTGCCAGAGAAGGGTATAAAATATTTTGAAAATAAAATGCAACAGGATAAGAACGAAAAAGATTGTCACTCTCACTCGAAGTTGAAAAACTTCCAGATAATGTACAAGACTCTAAAATCGGTAAAATATTTAACTCTGCACTATCAGCTCCAAGAAAATGAGGATTTTTGTTGCCAGAAATCTGAGACTGCAAATAATCAAGTGCTGAATCATTCAAGATATCCAACTCATATTGACTGTGACTCTGAGTAGCTCCATTTCGTAGGAAAAACCCACAGACACTGTTTTGCAAAGAATCTATACTTTGTGCCAGTCTTTGATCTTTTGATTTTTCTGTAGGTTCAGAAAAGATCATATCCAACAAAACAGCATCTGCTTCTGCAAGCTTTTCTATACCCTTTGCCAAAATATCCCTAGACCAAGGCCAGCGACCATAGCTGTTGATACTCTGCTCATCAATTGCCACTAAAACTACATTTTCAGCTATCTTTTTTTCTTGCAGTGCAAAATTACTATCATTAAAACGAAGAGAAAAGCTCTCAAATGGTTCTACTTTATTGCTGTACAAAAACAGCGTAAGCAATAAAACCAGCAGTATTACAAAGAAGTAGTAAAACTTTTCTCTCATTATTCTACTTCATTGTCTCTAGTAAGGCTTTAAAATGTGCAAATTCTACATCATTTCTCTTGCTCCATCCCTCTTCATCTACTCTGTTACCACGAAAGGAGATAGATTTCTTTTCCTGCAGTTCAAACTTTTTTGTTTGTTTTATAAATTCAAATTGAGATTCTTGTGTCTGTTTATAGTTACGATATGCACTCTCCTGTTCTGATTTAAAATCATCAAATCTTTTTTGAATGCTTTTTCTATAAAGCTCAAACTCTGCTTTTATACTCTCTACTCCTATAACACCCTCTCTTAACATCACAGAAGCATCCTTCTCATAAGCACTGATGATAAATTCTGTACCTTTAATACCAATAATAGCAAAAGGCGTCTTTATACTGAGCGCATCTCTGGCATTTTTAGAACTTATTTTATAGTATATTTTTCCATTCTTCTGCTCAAAATCAGAGGCCAAATGAAATACTATTGTTGACTTTTCATCTAAAACAACAAGGGAGTTGTCTTTTAAATCCAATTTGGCAGATGCTCCCTGTCTTGTTGTTATCAAATCACCTGCTAAAATTATAGATCCACTTTTAACTTTTGTTTTCTTTATTGAATTTTTATGTTTTACTTTTACTATTCCCTCAACTGCTGCAATATTCCCAATAATGGTATCAGCAGCAAAAATCACACTATAAAAAGTACAAAACAGCATCAAAACAACTATGCGTATCAATCTAAGCTCCTATTTATAATTTTATGAGATCATAATCTCATATGGACGTTTAATCTCAGCAATCACCTCATCGACTGACATATGACGTGATTTTCTGACAAACTCGCGTCCATCTAAGAAAATAAGCAGTGTAGGAATAGCAAAAACATTGAAGTGAGCAGCGATATCTTGCTGTTGCGAGACATCAATACTGATAATTTCAAAGCTTTGAAAATTTTTATCTATTGCTTCAAGCAGTTTTGGTTTGAGCGCATGGCAGACATTACAGGTTGGTGCAGAGAAGTAAAGCATTACCGCCATATTCTCTTGTATTGTTTTTTCTATATTTTCTATTGTATTCATAAGTCAAATTATACTAAACTTCTTCTATGAGTTCAATTATATTTTCCATTTTAAGTATCTATATATTTATTGTCATGGGCTATCTTGCAAAAAAGAGCTTTAAAGAACAGATCGATGATAAGACGATCACACTCTTAAATGTCTATTTTTTACAGGTCTTTTTAACATTCTGGGGACTGCTTTTACACCCGGTGGATATTACACTGCTCTATGCACCCGCTATCTACCTCGTCATTGTCATCATAGCTTTAATCTTTTCTGCTCTTTTTGCCCACAGGCTCTTTCAACACAAAAAAGAGTACTCTATAGCCATGGTTGCAGCCATCATCGGTAACACTGGTAATCTTGGTATTCCTCTTAATATCGCTATCTTTGGAGAGGCTTCCATCCCCTACACAACAGTCGTCAATCTTGTCAATGTTTTTGTTGTCTATACCATTGGTGTCTATTACTATTCACGGGGAAGTTTTGATGTGGCAACTTCACTCAAAAACATTATCAAACTTCCTATACTTTGGGCTGCGATCTTGGCAATATTTTTGAGTGTCAACGGCTACAAACCCTCAGGTGTAATACTCAACACCTTGATGATGGGAGCTTATGCTTCCATGACAATGCAGCTTTTTTTGTTTGGTATCTATCTCTATGGTACAAAAATCAAAGAGATCAACAAAACATTAATTCTTTGGATTATTAGCTTTAAATTTATTCTACTGCCACTTTTAGCTTTTTTGGTACTTTATAATATAAAACTTGATTCTATGATAAAAGGGATTATCTTTATAGAACTCTTAATGCCTCTGGCCGTTGCTAATGTCAATCTTGCTTCGCTCTATGATTGCCGTCCAAAAGTTGTAACGGCACTGGTGCTTATTAGCTCTGTTTTGTTTTTAGCTATTATATTTGCCGGTGTTAAAGTTTTAGTCTATCTCTAAGCAAGTTAAGATTATACTCCTAACTTGACTTGTATTAAAGAATTTTCTGAGCTATAGCCTCAGCAGTAAAACCAAATTTTTCAAAAAGTTGTGCTGCAGGTGCACTTGCACCAAAACTCTCCATTCCAATGACTTCATCAGCAAAGCGGTACCACTCAAGTCCACGTGCAGCTTCAATAGCTACTTTTTTTGTATCTGGTTGAATAATAGAGTCTATATACGCTTGGTCTTGTTCAATAAAAAGATCATAACAAGGAACAGAGACAACTGCAACTTTTTTACCTTGTGCATTGAGTACTTCTTTTGTTTTAAGTGCCAACTCTACTTCGCTACCACTGGCAATAAGAGTGATTTGTGCATCTTCATCACTCGCAAGAAGATACCCACCACGACTTGCATCACCTGCAACTGCATCAGGAAGCAGTGCCAAGCTTTGACGTGAACATACAAATGCAGATGGAGATTTACGCATCTGTAGTGCTGTTTTCCAAGCTGCAACATTTTCACGTCCATCAGCCGGTCTCCATACATAGAAATTTGGCAGTGCACGAAATTGTGAAAGATGCTCAATTGGTTGGTGGGTAGGGCCATCTTCACCAACACCAATAGAGTCATGTGTCCAGATAAAAAACTGCTGAATTCCTGTCAGCGCTGCAATACGAGCTGCAGGTTTAAGGTAGTCTGAAAATACAAAGAATGTTGAAGTAAATGGCATGATCGGACCATAAAGAGCCATCGCATTGGCAATAGAAGCCATCGCATGCTCACGAATACCAAAGTAGATATTTTTTCCCTTTGGAAATATACCCATATCATTAAGATATGTTTTGTTTGATGGACTCAAATCTGCAGATCCACCAATAAATGCAGGAATTGCTTTTGCAACTGCATTGAGAATTTTTCCGTTTGTATTTCTTGTTGCATCAGCCTTATCAAACTCCGGCCACTGAATTCTTGAAAAATCATGATTTAAGAGTGCTTCCAATGCCTCATTTTGCTCTAAAAGCGGTGCAGTTTTAAGCGAATGTTCCCACTCTCTCTCAGCCAAATCACCCGCTTCAATTGCACAGCGAAAACGTGCCATTACATCTTCTGGTACAAAGAATTTTTTATCTGGATCAAAACCAGCTCCGCGTTTTGCATCAGCGATCACATCTTCACCAAGTGGTGCACCGTGAGAGTGATGACTTCCTTCTAATGGTCCTGCACCTTTTGCAATGATAGTATTTGCAATGATCAGTACCGGTCGGTCTGCTTTTTTCGCTTGAGTGATAGTTGCATCAATCTCATCATAATCATGCCCGTTACACTCTAAAACTTCCCAGCCCTGAGATTCAAAACGCCCTCTAATATCTTCTGAAATTGAAAGATCCGTATTTCCCTCGATAGTTATACGATTTGAATCATAGATAAGAATCAGATTATCAAGTTTGTTATGTCCTGCAAGGGAACACGCTTCATAACTGATCCCCTCTTCCAAATCACCATCACCACATAAACAATAGACATGATGATCAATGAGTTTTGCAGTATCTGAGTTTACCTGTGCACCCATAAACTTACTTGCCATGGAAAAACCGACTGCATTGGCAACGCCCTGACCCAGTGGTCCGGTAGTAATTTCAACACCAGCAGTATGACCAAACTCAGGATGTCCCGGAGTTAAAGAATCAAGCTGGCGAAACTGCTCAAGGTCTTTGATCTCAAGTCCATATCCCCATAGATAGTAAAGTGAATAGATTAGTCCTGTTGCATGACCACCTGAAAAAACAAGTCTGTCACGATTTAACCATGAAGGATTTTTCGGATTATGTTGTAAGTGCTCGTTTAAAACCACTGCAATATCTGCAAGTCCCATTGGTGCACCCGGGTGGCCGGAATTTGCCTTTTGAACCATATCGGCTGCTAAAAATCTTATTGTGTTTGCCATCTTTTGACGCATTGCATTACTCATCATCTATCCTTAGTTTTTATGTCTGTTTATGTATTTTGTAAGTATTGGTGAAAGCTCACGCTGTAGGCTTTCATCAAAACTCTCCATACTTTTATGGAGTTCTTCTGCTAAAAGATTTGCCTCACGCAGAGCCTCATCTAATCCTAAAATTGTTACAAATGAGTTTTTTTCCTCATCATTGTTTGTTAATTTCCCTGCCTCATCAGAACTCTGTGTTACATCCAGTATATCATCCTGGATCTGAAAAAGCAGTCCAAGTTTTATCCCAAAATCATAAAGTTTTTCTGCCTCATCATCACGACCAACTATAATTGCACCCATCTTCAGTGCTGCTGCAATTAACTTTGCAGTTTTATTTGTATGGAGTATCTTAATATCCTCAAGCTTTAAGGGTTTGTTTTCAAAATAACAATCTATTGCCTGCCCAAGAACCATACCGTTTAGACCGCCATTATGTGCTAATTCACTCATGAGTTTAACTTTTATCTCATCAGAAAAAGGAGCGTTGCTAAGCACTTCAAAAGAGTAGGTATTAAGAGCATCACCAACTAAAATAGCAGTAACCTCATCATATGTCATATGAAGTGTCGGATGACCACGACGCAAAGGAGAATCATCCATTGCCGGTAAATCATCATGGATCAAAGAGTAGGTATGTAATAACTCTATCGCATACGCTGCATGATATGCAGACTCTGTGAGAAGTGGGTTATATGCCTTTACCACACCAAGTAAAAGAGCAGGACGAAAACGTTTTCCACCAGCTTTTAGCATATTTTGCAGTGCTGCTTCATATGTCGGGTGAATACTTTGTGATTGCGGTAAATTATCTAATAAGAATTGCTCGAAGTTTTGCATATAGAATTATATTTTTTTTCTACTTATAAACATCTTTTCAAATTATAAAATTTTTAAAAATTAAGGAAGGAAGAAAGCTATGGAGAGAGAAAAGCCTAAAGTTTTTTACTTTAGACTTTTTAGAAAAAAAATTTACAAGTTTAAACTATTTTGTACCTGTAATAATTGTTTTACCCGTATGGAAAATTCCAAGAATATTATTTGATTTGTAATCAACACTTATAACATTTGTAATACCACTGTTTGCTTTTGCATTTTCTACACTACAATTACCAGTTGCTACAAGACCTAAAATAGATTTACATTTATCTGATTCACCAGTAATCACATTTTTAGCACTATTGCTTGTTGCATTTACAGGAACCTCTACATCTGTATATAACATACCTGCTGTTGGTCTTACTGCACATCCTGTTGCTAATAATGCAACAGCTGCTACTGATAATATTTTCATTGAAGTTTTCATCAATTTCCTTTGTTTTTAGTTAAAATTCATAGAATTATAATAGTTTATACTTAAACAACAATTAATAAGTACTGACTTATTGCAAATACACAAAAAACTGAAATCCATTTCTCTCAAAAAGCAAAGAAATACCTTTTTTGTTCACATTCATTGCAGCTCTTACTTCAGCTTCATTAGCAACCCTTTTCCCATCTATCTGAAGCAGTTTATCACCTTTATGAAGAAGATATTTTTCTGCTTTTTTTGCAATAATTATAATTTGAAGATGAGAATTAAAATATAATCCTTTAGATTCTAAAAAAGTATCACTTACTTCACCACCACCATAACGCTGTGATATATAAACATTAAAATGTTTGTAAACAGATCCTCTCAAAATAGTAATTTTATGTTTAGAGGTAATTTTACTAAAAAGTATATACTGCATCATTTTTGCTGCACTATATACTTTTTTAGTATCAAATGCTATAACAACATCCCCCTTTTTAAAAGGATTTTTTTGAACAAAAGGATCAACCTCATTTATAAAAACTTTATGATCTTTCTCTTCTAAACGGACACCAATATCTCCATATCGAAGATCTTTTGTGTTTAAGAAATGATTAATATACTCTTTTTGAATAACACCTCTTGGTGTAACAATTCCCTCAAGTGAACAACAACTACTTGTAATAAGTGCAGGGTAATCAGTGGAAGTATAACGAGCTAGTTTATTTAAACCTACTTGGGAAGAGAGAAACTTTCCCTCTTTGGCATTTTTGTTTGTTACCAAAGCTGTACCTAATTGTACACGCAAGTTACTTTCAAAAGGGTAAGAAAAGTAATCATCACTCTTTAGAAAATACAAAGATAAAAACTTATCATATTTTATGATTTTTCCGTGAGGCTTTTTTACACCGTAACAAAGACGTTTTGTTGGAGTTATAGGGATATAAAGAATTTGTTTTTGTATAGTGTGTGAATCTTTTACTTTTGCTACACAGGAACTGTAGCCGCCTTTACAGGCATAAAGGTTTATAAAAAGAAGTAGAAATGAAACAAGCAGGCGTAATAACACCTACTTTGCTCCACCAAGTGAACCCATACCGCCTAGCATCCCTAAGGCACTTTGCTGCTGGTTTTGCTGTACCATTTTATTGGCATCATTAATTGCACCAATCAGAAGAATTTGTAGTGACTCTTTATCACTTAAAAGTTCATCATCAATATTGAGATCTATCACCTCTCCGTTTCCGTTAAGAGTAAGTTCAATCATTCCACCACCACTCTTAACTGAAAAAGTCTTCGAAGCCAATTCATCTTTGAGTTTTTGAGCATTTTCTTCAAAACCCTGAAGCATCTTGCTAATATCGCCCATATTTCCAAACATAATCAGATCTCTTCTAAAATTTCATCTATATTGTTCTCATCATTTAAAAGAACAACTGTCGGCTTATAAGACTCAAGCTCTTTTTCATCATAAGTTGCATAAGCAACAATGATAACTTTATCACCTTTGTGAACTTTACGTGCAGCTGCTCCATTGAGGCAGATGTCACGCTTTCCTCGCTCACCAAGAATAATGTAAGTAGAAAATCGCTCACCATTGTTAATGTTTAAAATCTCTACCTTTTGTCCAACACGCATTTTAGAAGCTTCTAAAAGTTCTTCATCTATGGTGATAGAGCCAACATAGTTAAGATTGGCATCAGTTACCGTAGCGCGATGAATTTTGCTGTACAACATCTCAATTGTCATTATTTTTCCTACATTCCCATCTGTTTTTTCATATCAGCAGGGCTAATTGGCTCATCCCACATCTCAGAATCAATTACAAACTCTTCAACAACGTTTCCGCCAAGGATATGCTCTTGTACAATTTTATCAATTTTTTCTTTAGTTAATCCTGCATACATAGTATGACCCGGCTCAACTAACATAACTGGTCCCATTTGACATCTGTTCATACAAGATGTACGGATCGGCTGAACTGTACCCATAATACCCTCTTGCATTAACTTTTGTGCAAGATACTGAAAAAGGTCCTGAGTCTGTGGTGTAACACATGATGGTTTTGGCATACCTGGAGGAGCTGACTGCTCACATTTAAAGATATAATATGCCGGTTGTGGAATTCCCATGGAAATTCTCCTTAAAATTTTTGTGCAATTATAGCAAAAAATTTACATCTCTAATCTAATGCACTCAAATAAGTTTTCTTTTTTAAGTTACTCTGCAACTTTTTAGATATAATTTCTTTAAAAAATCAGGAAAAACTTTGAAAAAGATTCTATTGATCCTCTTATTTATCTCATCACTCCTTTATGCGCAAGCAACTGTATATTTTGGTACCGGTTACGCATACAATAGTGAAAAGGTCTCTTATAATGGCAGTAAAAAGACCATTGACAACAATGCAGCACGACTTAAAATAGGATATGGAGATAAAAAAGCATATGCTGTTGAATTTTCACTTGATTATGTTGATAATAAATCTTCTATTTTTGATTCTGGAGATGGTAAAAAATATGGTTTTAATATAGAACTGTTAAAAGCATGGGATTTTAATATCTTTGTAAATCCATTTTTAAAAGCCGGATTTGGTGCCGGATACCTTGACACTCCAGCAGATTTAAACAATGGTTCACTGACATATGGTTCTTGGAATCTTGGCACTGGTTTTTTTATTCCAATCAATGAACATTTTGATATTGAAATTGCTTATGAATATAAATATGTCTCTTACCAAAAACTTGACAACAACCTTTCAATACATCCAACTTCAAATCTCAATATAGGCTACATAGGCGTGAATTTTAGATTTTAGATTTTTTAGAAAAGTTCTCCTAAATCTGGAGAAGCTCTCTTACCACTTCTCTATCATCAAATGGTAGTTTTTTATCATAAATAATCTGATAATTTTCATCACCTTTTCCAAGGATCACAACGACTTCTTCACCCTCTTGATCATCTAAGGCCATCTCTATAGCTCTTTTTCTATTGAGCTCAATAACAACATTTTGTTTATCTTCTATACCCTCTAAAATATCATCAATAATAGCTTCAGGATCCTCATGACGAGGGTTATCTGTTGTAATATAAACTTTTTTAGCTAATGTTGCAGCAACTCTACCCATTAAAGGACGCTTTGTTGTATCACGATCACCTCCTGCACCAAACACAACAAGCAACTCTTTCTCTTTAAGTGCATTTAAAACCTGTTGCATACCATCTGGAGTATGTGCAAAATCAACAATTACATTAGGAACAGCACAAACCTGTTCCATTCTTCCGCTAACACCTGCAAAATTATCTACCACATCACACACCTCTTCAAGTGTTTTGTCTGTAATAAGATCTGTTGCAGATATTGCAGCCATAAGATTATAAAGATTAAAAAAACCATGCAGTGATGCAGTAAATGGAACTATCTCTTGAAAGTGTTGAATAATTCCACTACTACCGTCATTAAGCGAGTATGCCATCAGTCTATATGTTGCAGGATTTTCTATACCGTATGTATAGGTATTTTTAAAATTAAAACGGGCCTTTGGTTCATCTTTGTTGATAAGTTTTTTTCCCTCATCTCGAAAAAATGAGTTCTTTACAGCAATGTATTCCTCTAAGGTTTTATGATAATCAAGATGGTCCTGTGTAATGTTGGTTAACACCTTAAGTTCAAATGTCAGTCCCTCTATTCGTTTCTGGACAATGGCATGAGAACTCACCTCCATGATAAAGTACTCACAACCGGCAGCAACTGCCTGATAGATATGTCGATAGGTATTAAGTACTGAGGGCGTAGTAAGCGTTTTTCCCTCTACAACTTCATCATTCATAAAAAGACCTCTAGTACCCTGCATCGCAACTTTATACCCTAGATCAAGTAAAAAAGAGTAGATAGCACTTGCTGTGGTTGTCTTTCCATTTGTCCCGGTAATACCTATAATTTTAATTTTATCAACTCCAAAAAGTGCTGCAATATCTTTGATCTTAATGATAGAATGTGCACTGTTTGCTTTTGCATCATCCAAATATTTTTCATTTTGTGTTGTTAAAACAAAAGCAGTTTGGGGATCACACTCTTGTGAATTTTCAGTTACATATCTATAGGCTTGGTTTGGTAGTTCAATTTTCAATAGTTTTACCTTCGGCAAGTTTTTTTAATAAATGAATCAGAAGTTTATCCGTAGGATAAATTGCAAGAGCATTTTCAAGATATGTCAAAGCCATCTCTTCAAATCCATGTTCGATCAATTTATCCAAGAAATCAATAAAATCCTCTTTCTCCGTTATAATAACTTTTGTAGAAAACATAATATTTTCAAAAGTCTCTTTAAAATCAGCACCTTCATCAAGCAATTTTTTAAAGTCACTGTAAAGAATTCCATCTTCAAACTCTATACGCTCACGAAGCGGCTGAGCAAAGATCTCACCTATTTTATCAATGGCTCCATCCATATTTTGCAGTATCTCTTCCATCACTGCATCAGCCTCTTCTTTATCCTCTTCCTGAAGTACTGCATAATAATCAAAGAGTGCCTCTGCCCCTGTCTCACCGCTCATAGCCATCTCTGAAAGAATCACACCGTTATAAGCCTCTTTTGAGTTGGGATAGTTTTGTAATACCTCTGCAAATTTTTCCAATGCACTTTTATAATCTGCTTTGGAAAAGCTCTCTTTAGCTTGTGATAAAATCTTATATTTACTAATTGTTCCCATCATCTTCTTTACTGTTTATAAATTATCTATATCGTTTTCCATACCAAAAGGTACATTAACAACACATAACTCCGGATGAATATCCATTCTCAGTTGTCTCTCAACTCCATATTTGAGTGTTGAGCCACTGCTGGCACATCCAATACACGCCCCTTTTAGCTGTACATAGACATTACCGTTTTTTACAGTAATGAAATCAATATCTCCACCATCTAAAGCTAAAGATGGACGAACTTTGTCTATAACATGTTTTACCGGCTCTATAAGCTCTTCATCACTAAATGGAATCATTTTTACCTATCCTTCAAATTTTGCAAAATTTATTTTATATTATAGTCATAAAATATGACAAAATCCCTTAACAAGTGATAAAAAATAAATTTACCTAGCTTTTTAAAGACATTACTTCTTCAACATAGGTAGGTTTTCTCATACCTACTACAATATAATCTATATCTTCAAGAGATAAAAGATACTCAAGCGCACACTCCTGCATCTTTTTATTGCACCCTGTAAAATACTCTTTTAAAGCAGTTTTTGTTGTTTTTGAAGATTCATAGGCAACCATATCTCTATATTCTCGTAAAAATCTATCGATATACTCTAACAATACATCTAAAACCTCTTGCGATATATTTTCTATAGCCTTTTTAATATGTGGGAGGATCTGCGTTACTAAAAAGGTATCATACTCTCCAATAAAGCCAAACTTATGCTTGTTCATATCCATCTGATCTATAAGATTATAGAGTGATTGCAGTTGATCATTCTCACAAATCTCTAAAAGATCATTCAATGTATGATAATAGTTTTTTGGCTCTTCATACTCTGCAAGCCTATACATCAAACCATCTTTTTGGGCGTTTAACGGTCTGCTTATAAGCACTTGCAGTCCATTTTTCTTTGCCCATGCTGCACACTTCAAACCTTCACGCTCTAAAAGATTTATGGGCAACTCAACAGTTGTAAAACTATGTTTTATGTTCCCTGCTTCTCTTGCTGCTCGTTGTGCAAGTGTTATTAAATCTTCATATGGTAAAAATTCAGGATCTTGAAGCTCTTTTGCAAAAGCATTTGAACTGATACCATAACTCTTGATTCGACCATCTTTTACTTCTTCTTCCAAAGCTACAAAAGCTTTATAGATTCTTGCAAACATCTCATCTAACATTGTATCTTTGGGCATTTTCTTCTTTAATGCTTCGTAAATAAAATACTCAGGGTTATGAATAAGATAACACTCAAGTGAGTTTAACTGTAATCTTTCTAAAGATGCACTTAACTCATCATGCAAAAATGAGGGTGCTATAGAGTGATAACAGCTTGGTGAAAATTCTACAACATCTTCAAAAGACTTCTCTTTATGTTCAAGCAGTTTTGAACCCTGTATATAGCCAAATTTTGAGACTATTTTTATCTCATCTCTTATCTCATCTTCAAAAAAGCCCATCACTCTGGCAATAGCACGTTCTGCACCGCCATCACTGTAATTTGTTGCTGTATCGATTAAACGAACACCCATCTCAATAGCCTCTTTGAGCGCTTCAATATGAAGAAGGTTCTCATCACTGACTCTATATGTTCCAAATGCGAAAGTACTCATATATTTATTCCTAGATTGTTAAAGTATTTTAGAATGTGGAAAGTTTAGAGTTAAGCTCTAAAGTAGAAGTTTATCAAGGCATATGCCCTGATAAATAGAATTAAATTATACTAATTCAATAAACGCCATTGGTGTTGCATCACCACGACGAATACGTGTTCTAGTAATTCTAGTATATCCACCTTGACGCTCAGCGTATTGTGGTGCTACTTCATTTACTAGTTTTTTTGTTGCTTCTTTATTTTGAAGCGCAGCAAATACTGCTCTGTGAGCATTCGAGTCACCCTTAGTTGCAGTAGTAATTAACTTCTCAACATAAGAGCGAAGCTCTTTAGCTTTAACAGCAGTAGTCTCAATTTTACCATGTTCAATTAACGAAATACTAAGATTTGCTAAAAGTGCCTTTCTGTGAGCACTTGTACGACCTAGTTTACGATATCCATGACGGTGTCTCATATCTTTTCCTCTTTATTTAGCGTACTCTAAGAAGCCGCTTCAATTTTCTTTTTTAGTGCAGTTACTACATCATCATCTAGATCGGCACCAACTGTAAAACCAAACTCTTGTACTTTTTCTACGATCTCGTCGTAAGATTTTTTACCAAGATTTTTCACATTTTTAAGATCATTTGTACTCATAAGTACAATTTCACCAATTAGTTTAATATCTGAGCGATCAAGACAGTTAAAACTACGAGCACTTAAACCAAGACTATCTATGTTCATAGTTAGTTTTTTAAGGTCTGGTGACTCTTCAACTCTCTCAATAGTTGTTGGAGCTTTAATACTAATCTCTGAGTTAAATACAGCCAATTGTGCATACATAACTTCTAATGAATTTCTAAATGCATCAATTGGAGAGATTTGACCATCAGTTCTGATGTTCATTACAACTCTTTCAAAGTTAGGATTATCTTCTACAAGTACATTCTCAATTTTATATGTTGCACTTCTTACAGGTGTAAAATAAGCATCAAGAGCGATGTAACCATCTTCTAACTCTTCATATGTATCTTCACTTGCAACATACCCGATACCCTGAGCAATCTTAATACTAAAGTTAAGTGTAGAATCTTCATTAAGCGTCGCAAGAGGCGCTGTTGGAGTCACTACTTCAACTTCATCATTGTTAAGATCAGCACCAGTAATAGTACAAGGACCTGTAAAACTATAGTTAATCTCTGCCTCTGTTGCATCATTATTTAATCTAAAACGAATTTCTTTAAGATTTAATATAAAATCTGAAATATCTTCAAGCATACCACGTACTGAGTCAAACTCATGTTTAGCACCCTCGATTTTAATAGCAATTGGCGCATAACCAACTGAACTACTTAGTAAAAAACGGCGAAGTGGATGAGCTAAAGAGATAGCATAACCCGTTTCAAACGGATATGCCATAATATTAGCTTCATTCTCACTAATTTGTTCTACCTCAAACTCTTGAGGAGCAAGTGGTGTAGTTTTAATCTTTTTCATCTCTTGTACGCCCTTTTTATAAATTATTATTTCGAGTAAAGCTCAACGATTAAACGCTCTTCAACTGGAATAACAACCTCTTCACGTTCTGGAAGACGAGTAAAGATACCAAATACTTTCTCAGCATCAATATCAACCCATGGAGCTAAACCTGTTTGGTTTGTAAGCTCAATAGCACGTTGTACTTGATTGTTTGTTTTACTAGACTCTTTAACCTCGATCTTTTGACCTGGTTTAACACGGTAAGAAGGGATATCTACTTTTTTACCATCTACTAAGATATGACCATGTGTTACAAGTTGACGTGCAAATCTACGAGTAGATGCAAATCCCATTCTGTAAACTACATTGTCAAGTCTCTGCTCGATAAGTGTAATAAGGTTTGTACCTGTATTTCCATCACGACGCTTTGCTTCAACGAATAGTGCATGGAACTGTTTTTCAGAAATACCATACATAAATTTCGCTTTTTGTTTCTCATTGAGTTGTAAACCATACTCAGAAACTTTTTTACGACGTTGTCCATGTTGTCCTGGACCATATGGACGTTTCTCTAAAGCAGACTTACCTGCTAAACGACGCTCACCTTTTAAGTTAAGGCTTACTCCAAATCTTCTTTCGATTTTTTCTACTGGACCTCTATATCTTGCCATCAGTAATCTCCTTAAACTCTACGGCGCTTAGGTGCGCGACAACCGTTGTGTGGTAGTGGTGTAACATCTTTCATAAATGTAACACGGATTCCTTCGATAGCGCCAACAGATTTAACTGCTGTCTCACGTCCAGAACCAGGACCTTGTACTTTGATACCAAGTTCTTTAATACCATGTACTTTTGCTTTTTCTACTGCATCTTCCACTGCTGCTTGCGCTGCAAACGGAGTAGATTTTTTAGAACCTTTGAAACCAAGGCTACCAGCAGAACTCCAAGCAATCATATTTCCCATTTCATCAGTAATAGTTACTAATGTGTTGTTAAATGATGCTGCAATATGAATAATACCACGTGATACATTCTTTTTTATTACTTTTTTTCTAACAGCTTTTCTTTTTGCCATAATCTAATCCCTTACGCTGCGCCGACAGTTTTACGTTTACCCTTACGAGTACGCGCATTTGTCTTAGTTTTTTGACCACGACATGGAAGACCACGACGGTGACGGAGACCTCTATATGAACCTAAATCCATAAGTGCTTTAATGTCCATTGCAACTTTTTTACGTAAATCACCCTCAACCATATGGTTAGCACGGATTTCCGCAGTAATTGCAGCTACATCAGCTTCATTGAGTTCAAAAACTCTTTTGTTATAGTCAATACCTGTAGCGTCAAGAATTTGACGTGCAGTATGAAGACCAATTCCATAGATGTATGTTAGACCATACTCTATTCTCTTTTTCTTAGGTAAATCAACACCAGAAATACGAGCCATGGTTATCCTTGTCTCTGTTTATGTTTAGGGTTCTTGCAGATCACTCTTACAATTCCTCTTCTTTTGATAACTTTACAGTCATCACACATTTTCTTTACTGAAGCTCTTACTTTCATCGTAAGTCCTTATGAGTCTTTGTCTTTGCTGTTTGTAGGCAAAGAATCTAAAATTATTCGCTTGCCAATACTTTTATCTTATATACATTATATATAAAGATAGAAATACTCTTACTTTTATGTTAAAACAGCAAAGCGGATTGAAATTATATCTAAACAAATGTAAAACTTTTATTAAGCTTATAAACATTAAATAGTAAACTTACAAAATGACACAAAAGTGACAAAAAATATTATTGCTGCTTAACACAATTTAGATTAAACTGCTGCTATCACTTTGGGAGTAGCAAATGGTTGAGTACATTTTAAAACGTGACGGCACTT
>JAMOSE010000014.1 GCA_027063215.1 Sulfurimonas sp.
GCTTCAATAAGTCTGCCGGCATAATCACCTTCTGGGTTTTTAAAACAGCTTCCTGCACTTGGCGTTGATGGTTGATTGAAACGCATTTTTTTAAACATTGTTACTTTCTTTGGATCAAAGCCATACTGCAGATCAAAACTTGCTTCTAAAATAGGTTCTGCAATGTCTGTGTAACGGTAGCCATATAAGATATCTTTTTTTTGTATAGTACCTGAAAATGTATGAATATTTTGGAGATGTCTAAAAATCTCATACTCTTTAACTCCGGCATTCATAAAAACAAGTCCACCGAGTTTTCCAGGAAGGTGTGAAAGAAACTCAAAATGAGCAATATTGTTTTTTTTACAAAAAGAGGCAATTTTACCAGAAGGGGTTGCCCCTCCTATTTTAAGAAGATTGTCTTCTACTTTTATATAGTCAAAATCTTTTGAAAGCATCATAAGCGGTGGTGGATTATCACTCATAAGTACATTATTACCTGCACCTATGAGATAAAAATCTTGAATATCTTTTAAAGATGTGCTTTTGTCAATTAAGGCTACCTCTTGTGTAGCGCCTATTTTAAAAGAGGTATATTTTGAAAAGTCTATGGATCTTGTTTGCATTATTCAACAAAAGATGGGATCATTGCAAAAATATGGGTTGAAAAATCTATCATCTCATTAAGCATCCATGGCATTGTTAGAACAATAACAATGACAACACCAATAATTTTTGGAATAAAAGAAAGCGTCATTTCATTAATCTGAGTAGTTGCTTGAAAAATGGAAACAGCTAATCCGAGTAACATACCTGTAAGCAGACCAGGAAGTGCCAACATAAGAGCTATTTTAAAAGTCTCAACACCTAAGCCTACAAGTTTTTCTTCCATGTTACTTACTCCTTAATTCCTGATATTGTGTAGGAATAAGATAATCTTGAATCTTTACAAGCCTGTCATAAAAACCATGATTATAACCAATTTCAAAGAGCTTGTTAATAGCTTTGTATTGGGTATCATTGAGGGTTATAGAATCATCATTGGCATAAAGCTCAAGATACGTATCAAGCGTAGCTGCATCAATACGAACTAAATTACGTTCAAGAAGCATTTTTGAGAGTCTCTCTTTGTGATCACGAGCTACTTGAACAGCTTTTGTAAGGGTTTCTTCATACTCTATAGCACGATTAAGTGGCAAAGATCGACGAATCGCCATTCCTCCAAGAGGAAGAGGAAGATCTTCTCCTGCAAGTTCTTGCCATATATCCCACATCTCTCGTTCAACTTCAAGTTCATTGTCATAGGTTAAAATTGATTCATGAATGAGTACACCCGCATCAACAACACCATCTAAAACAGCCTGCTCGATCTCTAAAAAATTCATATACGTTATACGTGCTTCAGGATAGGCAATGCGAAAAAGCATAGCATTGGTTGTATGCTTTCCACTCAGTGCTACTTTAAAATTTCGTTTGAGTTTCGCACCTTTTTTCTTAATAACTTTTGGTCCATACCCCTCTCCAAAACTAACAGCAGTACGTAGTGGTGCGTACTCCTCTTTAATGTGAGGATAAAGAGCAAAGCTAATGGCTACAATATCATAGATACCATTGAGTGCATCTTCATTGAGAGTTTGAATATCTTTTGCGATATTGTCAAAAGTTACATCTTTCATACCTACCCAGCCAAATTTAATGGCGTAGTACATAAAGATATCATCGGCGTCAGGTGAATGTGCTATAAGAATTTTTTTCATAAATTGATTTTATCAAAATTAGCCATTAAAGAAGCTAAAAAAGTGCAAGCTTAAGAATTTTCTTTTTAGTCCTGCTCTTTGTAAATAACTGTTTTATTTTTTCCTTCACTTTTTGCTCTATAGAGTGCTTGGTCAGCTTTTTTGATCAAACTCTCTAGCGTGTCATTTGGCATTATAGAACTTACACCAAGACTGACAGTAAAAGAACCTATAAGAGTATTATGATAATTTTCTATAGCTTTTCTTATCTTTTCACTTACAATATAAGCATTGTCAATATCTGTATTTGGGAGCAAAAGAATAAACTCTTCACCTCCCCATCTGGCAAAAATATCAACATCTCTAATATTATCTTTTGTAATTTTAACGAACTTTTGTAATATTATATCACCCACTGCATGTCCGTAAGTATCATTGACTTTTTTAAAGTCGTCTAAATCTATAAAAATAAGACTAAACTCTTTTTTATATCTTTTAAATTCATTTATATGATATATCAAGAAATCATTGAGTTTGCGTCTGTTATAGATTCCGGTAAGCTCATCAAACTCTGCAAACCCTTTGAGTTTTGTCTCTTCTTCTTTCATAAAATCTGCCGTTTGTGCTATTTGCTTATTTATAAGTTCAGCCATCTGAGCGAATTCATCTTTTTTATCTATTTTGATAGTCAATATATCTTTTCTTTTTTTGTTTAAATAATCAAAAAAATCCAACAATCCCTTTTGAAATATACGCAAAGAGTCTAAAATATTATTTGAAATAGTTATGATTAAAAATAAAACAATTACCACAGCGACAAAAGCACTCAGATAAATTTGTGTAAACATATTTTCTTCATGTTGTGTTTCAAAACCAGCAATATTTTTTTCTAAAACTTTGAGTAGCCCTTCTGTTTTATGCACATTTTTTCTCATCCTGCCTTGCAGACCAGAGTTTTCATCAAGTCCACACAAACGCTCTTTTTCAACAAGAGATAAAAACTCCTGTTTATATTCAAGCAGATAATTTTTCATACTTTCATCGACTTCAAGAGCAGAGAATTTTTTAAAGTTTTGAAGAAATTCTTTGACATATTTGAGCTTTTTTCGTAACATAAAGTCTTTTTCATTCTTTCTTAATTCATAGATTTTAGCAAGTAAGAGTGTATAGTTATGCTCTTTGGCATAATTTTGAACCGTATGTATGGCTCTTCTTAAAGAGCCATACATTCCACTCTTTTCATCCAGTCCACGTTCGCTCATTGCCTTTGTCAGATCGACAAAAGCATCTTTGTAAAGTTGCAAATCATAAAGATATTTTTGAATCTCATCCCCTCTGTAGTCGTTGCCTTTAAGTTGCTCGCTTAGAGTTGCAGCAAGGGTGAGTGAATGCTGGTACTCTTTAAGAAATTTATCTTGGTAAAGCAGCCTGTTTCTTAATAAAAAATCTTTCTCATGTCGTCGCAACATTAACATCGAGCTTTTGAGTTTTTCTACATTTACTTCAATATTACTGTACTTTTTAAGATTATCAACTGTATGAAAAAATATAAAGGTAAATACAGTTACAGCTATTATTATAACTATAAGAATAAGGAGCATTTTTATTTTTATATTGACTTTATTTAACAT
>JAMOSE010000015.1 GCA_027063215.1 Sulfurimonas sp.
TTAAAAACCTACTTTGTTTTTACTTCTTGTACAAAATCATCAATGCGTTTAATACCTTCACGAATAGTTGCAATACCAGTTGCAAATGAAAATCTAAAATAACCTTCACTTCCAAAGCCAACACCCGGAACAACTGCTACACCTTTGTTTTTTAAGAGTTCTTGAGAGAAAGTTAAAGAGTCATTGCTTACCTCTTTAATATTTACAAAAAGATAAAAAGCACCATCAGGTTTTAAAACACTGAGTCCATCTATCTCATTAAAGAGTTTTACTGCTTCATCACGGCGTTTGATAAACTCTTTTTTCATCATAGCAATATCATCATCTGCACTACCATCGAGTCCGGCAATAGCAGCGTATTGTGTAATGGAGTTAATATTGGATGTGCTTTGAGATTGGAGTTTTTTTGTTGCTTTGATAAGTTCTGTGTCATAAGCAGCCATATAACCAAATCTCCATCCTGTCATTGCTACAGATTTTGAAAGACCATTTATGGTAATTGTACGTTTGAACATATCTTCGCTGATTGAAGCGGTAGCTGTAAACTCACCTTCATAAGTAAGTTTTTCATACATCTCATCACTTGCAACTAAAATATCAGTACCTTTTAGAACATCAGCCAATGCAGTCAGTTCTGCTTTTGAATAGACTGCTCCTGTCGGATTGGAAGGTGTTGTCAGTATAAGCATTTTTGTTTGAGGTGTAATTGCATCTTGTAACTGTTTTGGAGTGATTTTAAATCCACTGCTATCATCTGTTTGAATTGTAACAGGTTTTCCTCCACAATATTTTACAAGTTCAGGATAGGTTACCCAGTATGGTGCAGGAATAATAACTTCGGCACCATCTTCAATGGTTGCTGAAAAAAGATTAAAAAGCGAGTGCTTAGCACCGTTATTTGTAATGATCTGATTTGGTGCATACTCTAAGTTGTTATCACGTTTGAGTTTTGTTGCAATAGCTTCTTTAAGTGATGGTATACCATCAACTGCAGTGTATTTTGTAAATCCACTGTTAATTGCTGCAATAGCAGCATCTTTAATAACCTGAGGTGTATCAAAATCAGGTTCTCCCGCAGAGAAACTCAGAATGTCTTTTCCTTCTGCTTTTAACTCTTGAGCGAGTGTTGATACTGCAATAGTGATCGATTCAGATAGTGCGTTAATGCGATTTGTTAGCATAAAAACCCTTTAGGTGAAATATTGAAAAGATTATACTGAAAATATGATGTAGTTTTGTTGAGAGAATGAAAAACTTTTTAGTTTTTCATTGATTTAATAAAAGATTCATAAATTTGTTCAAGTTCAAGATCCTGTTCAAGGACTTCTTTGTTATCTCTTACAAGTATATGTTCTAAAACGGCAACCCTTTTTAAAAGATACTCAAACATCTCTTTATTGATATCTGGAAGCATATTGTGCATAAAAGGATCTTTACATCTTCCTTTTTCTATAACATGAGCAGGAATCCCTATGGCTGTTGAACACTCAGGGACTGGTTTTACAACTACAGAATTTGCCCCGATTTTTGCATTTTCACCTATTTCAATGTTTCCAAGTACTTTTGCACCTGCACCGATAACTACCCCTTTTTTTATAGTAGGATGGCGTTTTCCATGCATTAATGATACTCCACCAAGTGTGACTCCTTGATAGATTACAACATCATCTTCAATGATTGCAGTTTCACCAATAACGACTCCGGTACCATGATCAATAAAAACACGCTGTCCAATTTTTGAAGCAGGGTGGATGTCAATATTTGTTAAAATATGTGTTATACCCATAATCATTCTTGCTAAGCGTTTAAAGTTTGCATTGTAGAGTTTATGAGCTACTCTATGCCATGCAACCGCCCAAACACCAGGATAGTTAAAGAGAAAGTCAAGTCGTGAGTTTAAAGCCGGATCGTTCTTGTATGCATTGGAAAAATCTTCTTTAATCTCTGCAAAAATTCCCATAATATCCCTTAGTTTGTTGTTCTTAGATATCCATTTTGATGGACAAAAGTTTCTAATTTTGAAAGTGTATCACTTTTTTCTTTTTCTGTGATAAATTCACTCTTTTCGAGCTTACTTTTAAGTTTATTTAAAATTTCTTCTTTGTTATAACCAATTGAATGTAAAATATCTAAAATATTTTTTGATTCTATTGCATTGGTGATTTTATAGCCGTTATCTGTTACAATAATTGTGTATTCATTGGGATGAGTAAAAAGATTATGTTGCATACCAAGCGTCTCCTGATAGGCACCAACATTGAAAAAAGCAAGAAAATAATCCTCTTCATCAATATTTACATCATGTAGATAGAGCGGTTTTTGTGGATCAAAACCGATTTCACCATCACTGTCACAAGTGATATCCCACAGTGATGCAGCACGAAGCGGGATCGTGTTTAAGTGATGAATCGGCATAACAGGAAAGTGCTGTCCAAGTCCCCAGTAATCAGGAAGACTCTGAAAAATTGATGCATTGATAAGGTAGCGTTCCTGTAATTTGATCTGAAGCTGTTCTAACTCATTTGTAGGGTTGGATGATTTGAGATAGAGTGCTTTTTTAATGATATTATGCACTAAAATCTCTGCATTTGATCTGTCTTGCAGATCAATATATCCCAGATCAAAAAGGGTAAAGAGCGATTCCATATGATCAAGGGCATCATGGAGGTACTCTATACAGTTTGCATTGTTTAAGAGACGATTTAATTCACGCAACTCTTCAATAAGCGGAGGATTATTCTCTTTAAAGTTAAGAAGTTTTTCCTGATAATCCTGAGAGAAAAGTTCAAGAACAGGAGTAATGAGTACTGCATGCGAGGCTACTATAAACCTTCCTGATTCTGTAAAGATATCAGGGTGGGGTACCTCTTTTGCATTCATAATTTCACCAAGTAAAAAGACAACAGAACTTGAAAACTCATCTATAGAGTAGTTTCGTGCATATGCTTGTTCATGCTGATCATACTCAACTGCAAGACCCCCACCGATGTTAATGCTAGAGAGTGCATCTGCTCCCATTTTCTTAAGCTCTGCATAGATATTTCCGGCTTCTCGCAGTGCTTTTTTGAGTGGTGCAATATCTGCCATCTGAGAGCCAATATGAAAGTGAATCATTGTAAGCTTATGCAGCAGATTTTCATTTTTTAGCAGTTTTACAGCTTCTATGATCTCTGTAGATGTAAGCCCAAATTTTGCATCCATACCACCACTTTTTGCCCAGATACCACTGCCGGCACTGTGAAGTCGTACCCGAATACCGATATTTGGCACTTTGAGTTTGCATTTAGAAGCAACACTAATGATCGTCTCTAATTCATTAAGACCTTCAATGGTGATAGTAATATTTTGTCCACTTTGTGCGGCAATAAAACCAAGCGTAAGCATCTCTTCATCTTTAAAACCGTTAACTGTAATGTTTGCACTATTTGGTGTTTTACTCATTGCCAAGATAAGCTCAGCCTTGCTACCTGCTTCAAGCCCATAGTTATATCTCTCCCCAAGCGTTGTAATGGCTTCAACCAGAGAGGGGAATTGATTTACTTTCAGTGGAAAGACAGCTTTGAAAGAACCCTTATAACTATTTTCTTCTATTGCTTTGTCAAAGTAATTATAAAGAGTTTTAATCTGTCTTTCAATTAAGTGTGGAAAGCGCAAAACCATAGGACCTTTAACATCAGTTGAGCGGATGTCATTTGTAATCTTTAGAAGGGAAGGCATAGATTTATAGTTAAGTTTGATCTCTCCATCTTCAATGATAAAGTTTTTATTTGCCCAGATATTTAGTCCAAAATTGTTCAATTTTCTACCTTAAACATGCAATTTCTGATGGAAATATTGATCAATATCAAAATAGATTTCTCCATTTCTGTTTTTAAATGTAAGATGTTTTTTATTGAGATCTTTGAATTTTTTTATACCCATAACAGCTAAAACAACTTTCATACTTTTAATGAGATTTTTATGATAGTTTCCAATCTCCCGTCCCTCTTTTACAACAAGGTAGGATGCCCGTTTTTTTTCATCTTGTGTGGCCATACCGACAGGACAGACATGGGATCCAAAACCAGAGCACATACGGGCACGAATACAGCCACCACTCATCATAAAACCTCGTGCTATTCCAATCGCATCAGCACCCATACAAAGTGTAATAATGGCATCATCAGGTGTCAAAATTTTTCCGCTTGCAATAATCTTGATCTCTTCTCTTAAACTGTACTGTTTTAAGATGGTATCTAAGATATACAAAGCATTGTTTGTTGTAAGTCCTACAGATTCCATAAGTTCTAGTGGTGCAGTGGCACTTCCACCTTCACCACTGTCAACGGTGATAAAATCAGGAAGTGTTTTGCCTGCATTTTTATGTTTTTGCATAGCTTCTGCAAGCTCTTTAATTGAGTCTGTATCGGAGATAACTATTTTAAATCCAACAGGTTTTTTAGATAATGTTTGCAGTTTTGAAACAAAATTTAAGAGCTGCTCTGTTGTATCTGCATAAGGAAATCTGTTTGGTGAGAAGATATCTTTACCCTCTGGTACACCACGATAGTAGGCAATATCGGCTGTTACTTTTTTGCCTGCTAGTTTCCCACCAGTCTGTTTTGCACCCTGTGCAATTTTGATCTCAGTCATACGACAAAATCGCATCACTTTTTGGTAACGATCTGCATCAAATTTTCCATCTTTGCCGCGAACACCATAGAGTCCTGAACTCATTTGAAAGATCATATTTGGTATTTCAGCTGGAACCTCTTTTGGAAATACTTCCAGGGGTGCATCCCAATTTACCCGAAAGAGGACATGTGTATTTGTATCATATATATAAGTATTTTGCGTCTTTTTGTTTAAGAGAGCATTTCTGTACCATTTAAGTGCAATTTTTCTATTAAAGAAAAAGTCCCCCATCTTAAAAACAAATTCAGCATAAGGTGTACGCTTTACAATTTCAAGATATTTGTCTTTATTGGGATCAGGCTTGAGTGTAAAGAGATGATTTGAAGTAAGAGAACCCTCACCGATATTAATAGTTAGCTTTGAATCACGTCCAGCGATACTAAAAGCACGTATTGCTTCGGGAGAGAGGGCTCCATCACTCATAGCAGAACGAATAATTGGGGTATGGGATACAAAAGGGTTTTCTCTATTTTGTCCAAAAACTACATTTGTATCACTGCTTACTTCGTCTTCATTTAAAACACTTGAAGCATGCTTTATAATAAAACGAGAACCTGAAAAAGGCTGTGTGACTGAAAAAGATTGATAGTTTGGTTTGTCTTTTGCCGCTTTGTAAACCCAGTCAACTTTGTCTTTTGATTCATAAAATGTCTCTTCTGCAAAATATTGGCGCAACGGTTCACGAAGTGCTTCAAAGAGATATCTAAAACGGCCTATAACAGGATAGTTAATAAGTAGGGCATGTTTTCGTTGTACATATTTGTCATAAATATATAAAAAGAGTATAACAGCTACAAGAGCAAGGAGAAAGAACTCTAAAAATTCTAAAAAGAATGCCCATAAACTATCTATTATATTAACAGAATTCTGCATTACAATTCTTCTATACGAATTGTTTTTTCAATTTTTTCTTCTAGATCTTTTACCCAAATAGTGTTATTTTCAAGCTCATTGGAACCGATTACACAACAGTAACGGGCATTGACTTTATCTGCAGATTTAAGATGATTTTTCAGATTTCTTGCACGATATTCACAGCTTGCTTTATCTGTTTTTCTTTTTTGTTGTGTTAATGCGATAATGCGATCAACGGCTTCCTCATCCATAGCACCAAAGAAGTAACCCTCACGAGAAACTTCCGGCATCTCAATAAGTTCTAAAAGACGTTCAATTCCCATAGCAAATCCAACCGCAGGAGTAGGGCGTCCGTCTAAAAACTCTACAAGTCTGTCGTAGCGTCCGCCACCTGCAATGGCACTCTGACTTCCGATGTTATCACTGACAAACTCAAAAGCAGTTTTTGAGTAGTAGTCCAGTCCGCGAACAAGATTTGTATCTATCTCATAGGTGATGTTGTTTGCATCTAAAATAGTTTTGAGTTTTGCAAAGTCACTCTCACAACGCTCACACAGAGAGTTGATGAGTTTTGGTGCATTTTCATAAAGGCTTTGGCATTTTTCATTTTTACAATCAAGCACACGAATAGGGTTTGTTAATTTTCTTCTTTGACAATCTTCACAAATTTCACTCTCAACACTCTCAATGAAGTTGACAAGATTATCACGATATGGAGGCATACACTCTTTGCATCCCAGAGAATTAAGCTGGAGACGATACCCAATACCAAGAGCACCTAAGATATCTGCAACCATCATAATCATAACAGCATCTTCATACACACTTTCAACTCCAAAACTCTCTACACCAAACTGGTGAAATTCACGCAGACGGCCTTTTTGTGGTCGCTCATAACGAAACATCGGTCCATGATAAAAAAATCTGTGTGTTCCACCGGCACGATCGAGTTTGTTTTGAATAAATGCACGAACAACGCCTGCAGTTCCTTCCGGACGCAAGCAGACATCATTACCGCCTTTGTCTTCAAACTGATACATCTCTTTGCCGACAATATCACTTGATTCTCCAACAGATCGTTTAAAGAGTGCAGTCTCTTCTAAAAGAGGTGTTTCAATATAATGAAATCCATATCTTTGTGCTATTTCTGTAGCTGTTTGTATAAAATATGTAAATCTTCTTGATTCCTCATAGCTCAGAATATCATTCATCCCTCTAAGTGATTTAATCATCGGTTTCCTTTAAAAATATGTAGTTTTTTTGTATATAATAATATCATTTTTTCTCTTGTAAGTACTTTATAAGTTGATATTATTTAATATCTCGTTTGTAACATTTGCTATACTCTTTGTAGCATCAATCTCTACAAGTTCAATATTTAAGAGCTTTGCTGCTTTTATGATTGCTTCTTGTATATCTAAAAGATATGCACTTCCGCGTAATTCTATACCATCAAGTTCTTTTTGTGAGAGTCTGTACTCTAACTCCTCTTTTGTCAGTTTGAGCAAAAAAACTTTTTGTGGATAGATGCCGTCTGTTGCAAATCGATTAAGGTGTACTATGGCAGTTTCATTGATCTCTCCCTGAGAGAGGGCATAGGCAACACCACTGACAACTGAGCGATCAGAGATGATCATTTTGTCTAGATTTGGTTTGATTACTTCTTGAATATGTTCTGCCCGATCGGCTAAAAAGAGTAGAAATTCTGCTTTTTTACTTTGTGCTTTTGCGCTTAGCACCAAGGATCTGATCTCTGCTCCAATGGCAGTACCTCCCGGCTCTTTTGTGATGATGGCATCAGAAAAATGCTTTTGAAGTGCTGCAATCTGTGTACTTTTTCCTGCTGTATCTATCCCCTCTATTGCAATGTACATTTATCTATACTCCCTATGATTTGCTGTACTTCCTGTGGTAGAAGATGTTCTATCTTTCCGTTGAATTTTAAAAGATTGCGAACTATAGATGAGCTGATAAAAGCGTGTTTGAGTTTTGGCATTAGATAGACAGTCTCTATAGTCTCATCCAAAGAGTTGTTTAAATAGCCAAGTTGTAGTTCATACTCAAAATCACTGACTGCTCGAAGTCCACGTATAAGAACTTTTGCATCATGTTCATGAGCCAGTTCAACTGTAAGATTGTCAAAGCCGACAACACGGACACCTTTAATTTCTTTAACGGCAGCTTCAGTCATATGAATACGTTCATTGAGTGAAAACATTGGTTTTTTGTCTTTGGATTCTGCAACTGCAACAATCACTTCATCAAAGAGATTTCGTGCACGTTCAATGATGTCAAAATGACCATTGGTAATAGGATCAAATGTTCCGGGGTAGAGTGCTGTTTTTTTCAAAGATTACTCCCATCTTTTATATAAATTATTTTCAATATCCAGTAGATCAAACCACTTTCCTATAGTGAAGTTCTCCATCTCATCAAGTGTTAGTTGTTCAGAGTAGTAAGCCATAACAGGTGGTGCTATAATAACACCCAAAGTAGCAAGTTTGTGCATATTTTCAAGTGCAATAGCTGAAAAAGGCATCTCTCTGGGTGCTAAGATAAGCTTTTTATGCTCTTTAATCATAACTGCTGCTGCACGTGTTACAAGGTTGTCAGCAATACCGCAGGCAATTTTTGCCAGAGTATTCATAGAGCAGGGTGCAATAAGCATCGCTTCAGCCCCAAAAGAACCGGATGCAATGGACGCTGAAATATCTTCATTTTGATGTTGGACCACATTATGCATCTCTTTTTGTAAAACAACTTTGGAATGTTTGGACATTATAAAGTGCTTTTCTATCTCATCGGGCAGTAAAGAGAGTGCTTTTATGCCTAAATTTACTCCGCTTGCACCACTTGTCGCAATAATAATTTTTCTTTTTTTCATTTGACTTTTGCTCTGTTTTTTCCTGTCACTGTGACATAGATTTTTTTATTGTTTTTTTGGCGGATAGCGATAGTGTCACCATATCTACCGTTTTGGAGTGCACGTCCTGAAAAAATAATGCTGACTCCTCCATCTTCTAAAGTAACACTGACTTGAGTGCCTCTTTTAATGAGATACAAACCTGTGACATCTCGTTGTGTTAAGAGTGTGGCATTTTTAATTCTGTGTTTTGCTTCGTATCGTCCTTTTGGTAATTCTAAAAGGGGCATGGCTCTAAAGCGTTGTAGCATTATACTCTTTTTTTTACAGTTTATAAATGAGAGTTCTTCACCTTTTTGAATCTCTTGTTTTGTTTGATAAAGTGAAATATTTGCATCAATTGTATAATGAAAAAAAATCTTTTTATTCTCTCTGGTTTTTATGAAAAAAATATCTTTTTTTGAGAGGTATGCATTGCGTCCAAAACCTATAGAGTAACTATCTGGCAGTGAAGTGATATAGTTGTTCGGTGCAAGCGTGATCTTTGATATTATGATCTCTGGATAGTGTTTTTTATAGTAGATTTCAATTTTTTCTTTTAATTTTTGTAAATTTACAGGACTTTTTTGTGTAAATTGAATATAAGCATGTTTTGTATAAAGATCAGTATATCCGTATTCTTTGAGTTTTTTAAGCAGATAAGAAGCTTTTACTCTTTTTGTATGGCGGGATTTTTCTATCTTATAAAGTAGAAAATCTTTTTTTGGATTTTTAATGATATCAGAGAGCATGACCATATCATTTGTAATAAAATATTCTTTTTGCAAATTTTTATCTGCAAAAAGCAAAATTGAAAAAAATTGAAAAAAAACAATAGAAAGTAAAATAATTTTTTTTATTTTAAAGCCTTTTAGGTGCTAGATCATAATTTTTGCTTAATTAATTAAGTAAACAAATTATACATCAAAACAACTAATAAAAATTTTACTATACTTTCATTATGAATAAATGGCTTGAACTTTTAAAAAACAATGACTATCTCGGAATTAAAAAATATATAAAAAATGGAGCAGATCTGCAAGAGAGCAATGAATCAGGGGAATCTGTTCTTGCCTGTGCACTTCGTGCCGGATGTGATGAAACGATCTTAATGCTATTGATTGAGAGTGGTGCAGATATTTTTGACTTTGATGATGAAGGGGTAAGTATTTTTGATATGGCAATTACTTATGATAACCATTTTATGGTAGAGTATTTGCTAGAACAAGGAATTGATGTTAATCATACTGACAGAAAAAGTGGATTTACGGCTTTAATGGCTGCTGCATGTTATGGAAGAATTAAAATTCTCAAACTTCTTCTTCAAAAAGGTGCAAACCAGTATGTAAAAGACTCTAAAGGCTTTACAGCTATTGATTTTGCACGTAAAATGAATAAAAAATCTGTTTTAGAACTTTTGGATTATGATCCGGATGCCCCAAAAAATACAAATTATGCTAGTACCTTGTCACTTATAAATTGATGGCTTCTGTGACTTAAAAAATGGTTAGTTGTTATTTTTAAATGCCGTAGGAGCACTTATTGTACTTCAAGGTATTTAAAGATGACAAATGACTGTTTTTTAAGTCACCCGAAGGGAAAGAGTATAAAACATAGATTGACTGCGTTAGATTATTTTGAAGCACAATAAGTGCTCCTGCAAGAATCTGCCTTGCACTCTATACTTTCTACTCTTTCAGAAACCCTCAATTTATAAGTGGCAAGGTACTAGATAAAAGGCGAAATTTATTCGAAAAATTTTGCCTGCTTTGCATTGTCAAGCGGTTTTCTCTTTTCTTTTGCTAACCACTCTTGGAGTAATGATTCTATAACTTTTGAGAGACTCATTTTATAACGCTCCCGTGAATATTTCATTGCATTATCCCATGTCTCTTTATCGATCAAAAGACTCCGTGTTATTTCATTTTTTGGTTTCAAATTACTCCTTTAATTGGGTTTGGTATTATATGATATTTTCAGGCTTTTTAGTTTATCTATAAAATTTTGAAAATATTTTTCTATCTCTTCTTGATCTGTACCACTGAGTGAAAGTTCTACATTTGGCTTACCATCTATGAACATAGGTAAGGAAGAGAGCTCTATTGTTTTTGGAAGCTGTTGCATTAAAGAGATCAGTGTCTCTTCGCTGGTATTTGCAAAAAGTGTCTTTCTATATTTTTTCTTTGCCTTTGAAAAGTATTTTTTTATAACATCTTGTATCATTGGATGTGCCATAGATGGAAATCCTGGTACAAAAAAGAAACGATTATCTAGTGAAAATCCTGACATATTATTTACAGGATTGAAAAGTAGTTCGACATTCGGTGGTAAATCTGCCATATGGATACGGTGAGGATAAGCACCATCGCCGAACTGTTTTTCAATATCTTTTTTAAATTTAATATGAGTCTTTAAAGGGGAATTTCTAAAAACTTTTGATGCAATTTCGCGTGTCAGATCATCCGGTGTTGATCCTATACCACCAAAAGAGAAGAGAATAGCATCTTTGTCTTCTTTTATCATCTCATAGGTTCTGGTAATGAGTGCAACATCATCTTTTATGATAAAAGAGGCAAATAGCTCATGTCCATACTTTGCGAGTTCATTTTTTACAAATGTAAAATGTTTATCTTCTCGTCTGCCGTTTAATATTTCTGTTCCGATTATTACTGTATAAAAATTCATATTGAAATTATAGTATAATTCCAAAAAATAAATAAAGGTGTAGATCTATGTCACACATGAAAAAATTAGAAGATTTGATAGCAAAGGGTGTTATACCAGATATCAATGACCGTTTAGATGAGATCTTTGAAGAGATCGCAGGCAACAAAGAGGCTTCTGCAGAAGCAAAAGAGGAGATTGAAGAGCTTCGTGAATTTAAGGCTGACCTTGAAGATGTTTTAGCAGATATCAAAGAGGGTGCAATGGATGAAGAAGAAGCAAAAGAGCTTATAGAAGATATCGAGATGGCACAGCGCGGCAGTGATGATGAAGATTTTGGGTTTGTAGAAGAAGAGAAATAGGCTCTTTTTAAACTAAATTGTATATAATAAGAAAAAATTTAAAGGAAACAGATGCGAATTATTCTTTTAGGTGCTCCGGGTGCTGGAAAAGGTACACAGGCACAATTTTTGACAAAGAAATATAATATCCCTCAGATCTCTACAGGTGATATGCTAAGAGCAGCTATAAAAGCTGGAACAGAACTTGGTAAAAAAGCAAAAGCTGCAATGGACGCAGGACAACTGGTAACGGATGAGATTATTATTGGTCTTGTCAAAGACAGAATTGCACAAGATGACTGTAAAAATGGTTATCTTTTAGATGGTTTTCCTCGTACACTCCCTCAAGCAGATGCTGTAACAAATGCAGGCATAGAGATTGATGCAGTAATTGAGATTGATGTGCCTGATGAAGAGATTGTTAAACGAATGAGCGGACGTCGTGCACACTTAGCAAGTGGAAGAACATATCATATCATTTACAATCCTCCAAAAGTTGAAGGTAAAGATGATGTCACAGGTGAAGATCTTGTACAGCGTGATGATGATAAAGAGGAAGTTGTTAAAGACAGACTCAAAGTCTATCACGAGCAGACAGAACCGTTAATCAATTACTACAAAGCGCAAGCTGAGAAAAACCCACATATCAAATATATCAGAGTCGATGGCACTGCTGATATTAAAGATGTTGAAGAAGCGATTGTTTCTCAATTAGAAAAATAAAAAATTGACTAAAAAGAGGCGAATTAAGCCTCTTTTGGTCTGTAAACTTTTATATTCTCCGATTCTTTCGCATCACGCAGATATTGTGCATGCAGTTGACTCATAATTCCTTTATCACAGTAGAGTAGATACTCTTTATCTTTTGGAAGTTTTGTAAACTCTTTTTTAAGCTTGTGAAATGGGATTTTAAGTGTTTCGCATGGTAAATCTATGCACTCCTCTTCAGGGCGAATATCAATGACTGTATAATTACCATCACTAATTTCATTAACTACTGTAATCGGTGCCTGTGCTGTAATATCTGCTTCTATCTCATCAATATTGAGATGTTGTGCTTCTGCTACAGCTTTGTCAAGCACTTCATAATTAAATTTCTGTGCCACTTTTTCCATTCTCTTAAATGAACCGTGCGTAATAGGGTTTTGAGAGATAACACCGCAATACTCAGGCATATTTTCTGCAAAGTGGCGTGTACCTATCTCATTTGCAATGGTAATGATCTCTGGTTTGTTTACCGTAGCAAGTGGGCGAAGAACGAGTTTGTTTGTTACTTGATCAATAAGTGCTAAGTTTCGTAGTGTTTGACTTGAAACCTGTGCAACACTCTCACCCGTAACAAGTGCATCAATTTCCATATCATTTGCTACTTTCTCAGAAGCCATAAGCATAAGACGTTTGAGTGTTACACCCATATACGTCGGTGGAGTAGAGCGAAAAATCTCTGTGATTACATCATCAAAAGGGACAGAGATAAATTTAACTTTATGTGATGATCCAAATTTGTTCCATAGATAGAGTGCTACTTGTTTAACACCTATTTCATGTGCCATACCACCAAGATTAAAGAAAATAAAGTGCGTTTTTATACCACGCTTCATTGTAAGGTATGAGGCCACAGTAGAGTCAAAACCTCCAGACATCAAAGAGAGTATATCTCCCTGTGTTCCTATTGGAAATCCGCTTAGACCTTTGTACTTTGTGGTGATGATATTGAGCTGATCTTGAATGAGTTCCATCTGTAAGGTAATATCTGGGTTTTTAAGAGAGACGCCTTTAGCCTCAGAGTTTGCCAAGAGGTGTCCACCTACTGTTCTCTCAATATCAATAGAGCTAAACGCATGCTTTCCAGAGCGTTTTACTCTTACAACAAAGGTTTTATCTTTAAGTGAATCAGCAAAGAGTTCACGTACTTTTGTTTTTATCTTGTCAATACTATCCATTTCGTTAAACTGTAGTACTTCTAAAATTTGCTCAATTCCAGGAGTGTTTAAGAGCTTTTCACGTACTTCCGGCAGGAACTCTTTTGGTGTAAAGATTTCTATTTTGTCAGAATATTTTACGACTTTTATCTCTTCATTGATGCGCTGTAAAATAGTAAGAAGATTGTTATAAAGTTGCCCTGTCATCTGACGTTTTGCAGAAGGACCCTTTATCATGATCTCTGGAAAGAGTTTAAGTATGAATTTTTGCAAAAGAGTACCTTGTTTTATAGTTTTGAGTTGATGAAGGCTTCCATTTCACTTACGATCGCTTCAATAGTTCCTTCACCCGAAATGACTTTTAAAATTCCTTTTTGAGTGTAGAAGTTGCGAATTGCATCAAGTGGTTCTGTATAGACTTTCATACGATTGTTAAAGACTTTTTCATCATCATCAGCACCACGTGCACGTCCTAAAACACGCTCACGTGCCGTTGCTTCACTGACTCTTACTTCTATAACACTGACAAGTTCTATCTCTTTGTTGTTTTGCAGGTACTTATCAAGTTCCATCATCTGCTCAATGCTTCTTGGATAGCCATCAATAATAACAACATCAGTAGGAGCTGATGCAATAGCATTTAATATAGTTTTAATAACAATCTTAATAGGTACAATCAAACCTTTAGAGATATACTGATCTATCTCACGTCCAAGTTCACTTCCGCTTGCAACTTCTGCACGAAGCATATCTCCGGTAGAGTAGTGTGAAATGTTGTCATGATTTTTTGCGATAAGTTCTGCATCGGTAGTTTTACCAGAGCCAGGAGCTCCGATAATTAAAAAAAGTTTTTTCATTGGATTACGCTTTTGTCTGCTCACGCAGTCTAATGTGAAGATCACGCAGTTGTTGATTGTCAACTTCACTTGGAGCATGTGTAAGTATACAAGATGCTTTTTGTGTTTTAGGAAAAGCTATAACATCACGGATCGATGCAGTTTTAGAGATAAGCATCATCAGTCTGTCAAATCCAAGTGCAAAACCACCATGTGGCGGTGCACCAAATTTAAGAGCATCAAGCAAGAAACCAAATTTCTCTTGAGCTTCTTCTTCTTCAATACCAAGAAGTTTAAATACACTCTCTTGAATGTCTTCTTTGTGGATACGAATCGATCCACCACCAAGCTCAACACCGTTAAGAACGATATCATAAGCGATAGATTCAATCTCTTCAACATCCTCTTCATCAAGACTTTTTGGCATAGTAAACGGATGGTGCAGTGCTTTTACGCGACCATCTTCTACTTCAAACATTGGAAAATCTACTACCCATACGAATTCATAAGCATCTTTGTCTATTAAGTTCATCTTCTCATGTTCTGCTATAAAGATTCTAAATCGTCCCATATAATCAAGTACGGTTTTCTTATCTCCTGCACCAAAGAAGACTACATCGCCCACTTCAAGTTCCGTTCTTTCAATGATCAGTGCAATATCTTCTTCTGAAAAGAATTTAGTAAGCGGACCTTTAAGGCCATCTTCTTTCATCTGGAAGTATCCAAGACCATGCGCACCAAATTTACGTACGAAATCTTCAAAACCTTTCATTTCACGTTTAGAGAATGCAAGGTCAGCACCCGGCACACGAAGTGCTTTAATACGATTGATATGTGGATTTTTCGCAATGTTTGTAAAGATCTCATTGTCACAACGTGCAAAGATATCAATAACATCTACCATTTTGAGATCATATCGAAGATCTGGCTTGTCTGAACCATACCACTCCATAGCATCTTTGTGTGCTATGCGATTAAATGGAGGCTTAATATCTACACCACATGCTTGAAACATAGCTTCTAAAAGATCTTCAGCAACTTTAATAACATCTTCTTGATTACAAAAACTCATCTCAACATCTATTTGAGTAAACTCTGGCTGTCTGTCAGCACGTAGATCTTCATCACGGAAACATTTTGCGATCTGGAAGTATCTGTCAAATCCACCGACCATTAAAAGCTGTTTGAAAAGCTGTGGAGATTGTGGCAGCGCATAAAATTCGCCATTATGTACACGTGAAGGTACAAGATAATCACGTGCTCCCTCTGGAGTTGATTTTGTTAAAATTGGCGTTTCAACTTCTAAAAAACCGTTTGCATCGAGGATATTTCTCGCTGCTATTGCTGCTTTTGAACGAAGACGGAAAGCTTCATACATTGATGGATCACGAAGTTCCAAGTAACGATACTTGAGTGTTGTTTCTTCACCAACTTTTTTATCACCGATAACAAAAGGAAGCGGAGCTGATTTGTTCTCAATAATAAGTTCACTTACTACAATCTCAATAGCACCGGTTTTTAGACGTGGATTTGTAAGTCCTTCACCGCGAAGACGTACTTTTCCTTTTGCTATTAAAACATATTCATCTCTTACTTTATCTGCAACGTTATGTGCTTCTGCAGAGTCTTCAGGGTCACAAGTAAGCTGGATAAGTCCAGTTTTATCACGTAAATCTATGAAGATAATTCCACCATGGTCACGGTAGCTGTTCGCCCAACCCGTTAGTGTAACTTCTTCGCCAACATTTTTTTCACTTAAATCTGTACAGTAATGACTTCTCAAGGTTAAAGTCCTATTTATAAATTTTTGCGATTATATCGAAGATTTGCTTATAAAATTGTATAATGAATAAAAAAATTTGAGGAAATCCCGTGAAACGGCATACTATTGAACGTGTTGGTGTCATTTTAAGACCATCGTCTCCTGAATTAAAAGAGAGTTATTTTAGACTTGAAAAGAGTTTTAACAAATATGAAATTGATGTAACTGTTGAGAGTATCAGTGGTGCAATGATAGGAATAATGGGGATGGACTTTGATAATCTCTGTCAAAAGTGTGATCTGTTGGTAACACTTGGAGGGGATGGCACATTAATCTCGACAGTAAGAAGATCTTTTAAGCATGGAGTGCCTGTTTTTGGTATTTATGCAGGAAATCTCGGTTTTTTGGCTGATATTAATATAGAAGAGTTGGATGATTTTGTTTCCCGTCTCGTCAAAGGAGATTATAGAATAGATGAGCGTTCTATTCTTGAAGCAAAATTTTATGAAAATGGTAATGAAGTAACTCTTTATGCTTTTAATGATATTGTGATTACTCGTCGATCGGTCTCCAATATGATTCATATTGAAACACTTGTTGATTCCAAAGCATTCAATACTTACTATGGTGATGGTGTTATTGTCTCAACACCGACTGGATCAACTGCTTATAATCTCTCTGCAGGTGGACCGGTACTTTTTCCACTTACGGATGTTTTTGCACTTACTCCTATCTGTCCGCATTCTCTTACACAGCGTCCGGTTGTGCTTCCTGGAAAATTTTCTATAGAGATGAAGACACCACAAGACAGAGCATTGGTAATCATTGACGGACAAGATAAACATGAGCTTGAAGCAGGAAAAAGCATACATATACAATTAGCAAGAAAAAGAGTTAAACTCATTCATAGAGAAGAATTTAACTACTTTGATGTGCTTAAAGAAAAACTAAACTGGGGTGATTAATTTATGTTGATATGCGAAGAGCTGTTTGAGTTTTTCTTGATCATTTTTGTAATTTGATCGATTGAGTAGTGTTTTTGTGACTCATTTTCTCCAAGAAGGTCAAAGCGGATTTGGATTGTAAGTTTTCCAAGTGCTTCAGAGAGTTGTTCTGTATCATTTGAGAGTGTACCATCTTTAGATATTTGAGAGACAACATTTAAAAAGTTTGTATATTCATTTAAAACACCGGGAGAAGCAAAAATGGCAAGTCGGTGTGTTACAAATTGTAAACGTGTAATATCTGTCTCTTGGATCGTATTTTCACTTGCCATGTTTTCCATCAGATCAAGAAGTTTTTCATATGTTTCTGCCTTGAGATCTAAAAACTTGATATTTTGTTCTTTTTCAATTTCAACGGCAGTCTGTTTGTTCAGTAGCAAAGCAGTAATAAACACTGTCGCAATCGTACCAAGAATAATAAGTACAATTTCTTGAGTAAAAGGGGTAGAGTCTGTTACTTTGTATGCATAACGCAGATAGGCGTAACCAGATACAAGTGTTAGAAGTGTAAGTAACAGATAGGTAAACTGTTTGGTAATTGTTGTCAATGTATTCCTTTTTTACGAATTATATCCAATAAAAGAGATTTTTTACGAAAAAGCAGCACTCATATAACCAACCACTTGATTTTTATCACCACTTACATCTGCACTTGTTCTGTAATCAAGAAGAGTAGGGTGAAGTTCTAAATCTTTTGCACTTAAAAGCATAGCTTCAACACCTATTTTACCACATGCTTCACATCCTTGATGCAACTCTTGCGGATTGACTTTTACAACAGCATCCAGACAGATGGCATCAAGTCTGTTTGCCTGTTGTAAATCATAATAGTGACTTAAATCTGTACTGATAACAACAGCTGTCTCTTTGTCTGCTATAAGATAGCTGATTACTTTTGAAAGTTTAAGGGGATCTTCTTTACCATAAACAATCTCAATAACCGATGCATCAGGCAGATAGTATTTTATAAAAGGCATCTGTACTTCTGTTGAGTGCTCAGCATGAGCATTTGGTTCAAAATGAAGATCAAATTTTTCAATGAGTTTCTTGGCAACTTCATTATCTATCTTTAAATCTCCAAATGGTGTCTCAAAGAAATCATAGAGTGAAACAGAAGCACCTTCGAGATAGACTCGGTGACTTGGCCCAATGACAACAACTTTTTTTGGCTGTGACTTTTGAAGTACTCTAAAAGCGATATTGGCTGTAAAAGCAGAGTATATATAACCTGCATGGGGTACAATTACAGCTTTTGGCTGGAGATTAAGAACAGATTTGTCATTAAGAGATTTATCTACTATTGCATTATAATGTTCAAACATTTTTTTGATCTCTTCTTTATTTGCAGGATAAAACTGCCCTGCAACTGCAGCTTTTCTTATGTTCATTTCCAAATTCCTTCTATTGCTTTATTGCATTTTGGACAGTGTCCGTTTACTAAATTATTTTGTGTTACACTGTAGCCTGATCTATCTATGAGTAAGGTACCACATTCAGGGCAGTATGTATTGACGTGAATGGGAACATTTCCAAGATAGATATATAAAAGTCCTGCCTCTTTTGCTATTTTTTGTGCTCTCTCAAGTGTAGAAAGTGATGTTGTTGTATGATCAAGCATTTTATAGTCCGGATGAAAAGCACTCAGATGCCATGGAACATGTTTACCCAATTCATTTGCTATAAAATTTGCCATTGCTTCTAAATGTTCATTTGAATCATTTTCTCCTTCAATCAGCAGCGTTGTTACTTCTACCCATATACCTTCAGCAACCATCAGGCGTAA
>JAMOSE010000016.1 GCA_027063215.1 Sulfurimonas sp.
ACTTCTATACAAAAAGCTTCTTCTAGTGAAAGTTCTTGCACGATTGCGATTAAAACACGAATAACACCTGCATGGGTTATAACTAAAACATTTTCTGCCTCACGTGAGCTCAGATACTCTAAAAAAAACTCTTTTACTCTTTGAATATATTGTGTGTATTGCTCTCCATCAAGGGCTTCTATCCACTGTTTAAAATCTTCATACACTATCTCACCCTCGGCAATTATCTCATCAAAGCTTTTGCCTTCATGCTTTCCCCATGACTTCTCTCGTAACTTTTCAGTATAAATTGCCTCTTTTGATTGTTTAAATGGCTTGAGTGTCTCTTTTGCACGTAAAAGATCAGAGCAGTAAACAAGATCGAATGTTTTATCTTCAAACTTTTTGGCGAGTGCTTTTGCCTGCTCTACTCCTCTGCGTGAAAGACCTATGTCAATATGTCCGTTATAACGCTTATGGTATGCCTCATCTACTTCACTGTGACGAACAAGTGTTATTTTCACGCAATTCCCACTATAATTAGGTTCAATAAAAACAACTCTGTTACCTCAATGGTAAATCCATAAATATCGCCTGTAAAGCCACCATAACGTTTTATGAAAAATCGCTTACTAAGAAACATAATAAAAAAAGCCCCAACAAATAAAAACCAAGCCTTATATAAAAAAATAAACAATAAACTATATAGTAATGCAATAGCAACTTGTTGTAACTTTAACTCCTCTTTTGCCAAACTACTCATACCTCCTGAAACATAAGGAAAAAAGTGAATAACAAACACTACCATCAAACGTGGCAAGAGAAGCACCAAGGGTAACAAAGCATAACTCTCTAAAGCCATTAGTGAGGATGCTTTAAGCAGTAAAAAAGTACCTCCAAAAAGCATACCCATACCACCGTTATGTGGATCTTTCATCACCTCTAATGACTTCTCTTTAGGTACAAAAAGTCCATCGACAGTATCAGCAAAACCATCCAAGTGCAGTGCACCAGTAAGCATAACCCACAAAGCAAAAAGAATCACACCAAGGTGAAAATGTGGCACATAAGGCTCTAAAAGAAGAGATGTTCCATAAAGTATAGAGCCTAAAATAAAACCGACTAAAGGGTAGAACATCACAGCATAACCATTAATGCCTTTGTAAAAATCATGTACTTTAAAAAACGGCAATGTTGTTAACATCGAGAGTGCCAGTGCAAAACCTTTAAAAATTTTACTCATTTGATCTGTGTCGCTATTCCTGCTACAACATGATAGACTGCATCACACTCACTAGCAACTAACTGCGCTACCTTGCCGTTTGCATCAACAAAATCACGTGCAAGTTTGTTATCAGGTATAACACCGCAACTCACATCATTAATAACAAAAACAATATCATGATCCTGCATCATCACACGATTGATCTCTGCTATCATATCATCAACACTCTTTTGATGATAGAGCATATTGTTCACCCAGATACTCAAACACTCAACCAAAACAGGAGTATTTTCATGTTTTTGGATCTCTTTTGCAAGTTCAAGTGCCTCTTCAACCGTTATAAAACTATCTTTTCTTTGTGCTTTATGCGTATCAATACGCTCTTGCATCGCATCATCAATAAACTCTGTTGTAGCCAGATAAAGTGGCTTTTCTTTACTCATCTTTTGTATATACTTCTCAGCATTAAGAGATTTTCCACTCTTAATTCCACCTATAAATAATGTTTTCATACTAAAAGTATAACAACAATACAGTAACTTTTGCTATTATTACAAAAAAATAAAATAGGGGAAACTTTGTTAAGTATAAAAACATTCCTGCAACTCTTAAAAGAGTCCTTTCGAGACCTTTTACCGATTGTTCTTGTTATCATGTTTTTCCAACTTGCTATCATCCAGAGTGTGCCGGAAAACTGGCTAAGTACAGCCATTGGTCTAACCATTGTGGGTGTTGGGCTTGCTGTCTTTTTACTCGGACTTGAAGTCGGAATATTTCCTGTTGGAGAAGGTCTTGCAAGCGATTTTGCACGCAAAGGCTCTACTGTTTGGATCATCATCTTTGGTTTTATGATAGGCTTTGGAACAACAGTAGCTGAACCCGCACTCATTGTCATCGCCCAAAAAGCAGCCGCCATTAGTTCAGGTCGAATTGATGCAACAACACTGCGTATGGTTGTTGCTTTTTCAGTCGGTTTTGCCATAGTTCTTGGTGTTTGGCGAATCATTAAAGGGCATCCTATTCACTACTATATCATCAGTGGATATGTAATGGTTGTTGCAGCCACTGCCTTTGCACCACGTGAAATTGTCGGTCTTGCCTATGACCTTGGAGGAGTTACAACTTCTACAGTTACCGTACCACTTGTTGCAGCACTTGGGATTGGTCTGGCATCTACCATTAAAGGGCGAAATCCTGTACTTGACGGTTTTGGACTGATCGCTTTTGCCTCACTCACACCAATGGTCTTTGTGCAGTTTTATGGAATCGCTGTCTATGAGTTTTTTGAACCATCTGTGCAACTAGCACTTCCCCTTGCAGAACTTACACAAGAGGTAGCTGTTGATAATGCTCAACATTTTGATCTTAATCTTTTGGATGTTCTCAAAGGACTTTTTGGTGTTATGATGGATGTCGTGCCTATCTTGGCAGTTATCCTCTTTTTTCAATACATCATCATCAAAAAACCCATAGAAAATCTCAAAAATGTCATTATCGGTTTTGGGCTTGTTATCATCGGACTTGATGCCTTCATCGTCGGTTTAGAGATGGGTCTTTTTTCTGTCGGTGAGACTATGGCTTTGGAGCTGACACGCTATGATAACAACATTATCATCTACTCTTTTGGTTTTTTAATCGGATTTTCTACAACTATGGCAGAGCCATCACTTACAGCCATTGCAAAAAAAGCAAAAGAGATCAGTGATGGCAAAATCAACGACTTTGTACTGCGCCTTTTTGTAGCACTAGGTGTTGCCATTGGAATCGCACTTGGCTCCTACCGTATTGTTGTTGGAGGAGAGATTGTTTACTACATTATGGCAGGCTATCTTTTTGTCATCGTGCTTACTTTTATGGCACCAAAGTACATCATCCCTATTGCTTATGACAGTGGTGGGGTTACTACTTCAACGGTTACCGTACCACTTGTTGCAGCGCTTGGACTTGGACTTGCTACAAATATAGAAGGACGAGATCCGCTTATTGACGGTTTTGGTCTTATCGCCTTTGCGTCACTCTTTCCTATGCTTACCGTTATGATCTATGGACTTATCACTGAGAAGATGGGTGTTAAGGGTGAATATGAAAAAGAGCAGATGCATATAAATGAGTTCCGTCATGCACTTGAAGATGT
>JAMOSE010000017.1 GCA_027063215.1 Sulfurimonas sp.
GGGTGACCTGGAAAATGACCTTCAAAAACAGGTTCAGAGATAGAAACATTTTTATATGCAACTATTGACTCTTTAGGGTTGAGTTCTATAACACGATCAACGAGTAAGAAAGGGTAACGGTGTGGGAGAATTTTTTGTATGTCCATAACATCCATAAGCATAATTGAAAAACCTTATAATAATATTTCGGATATTTTAGCAAAATTTTTATTATAAAATGATTAGCTTTTCTCGTGTGTCTTCATATACTTTAGTATCAAGATGGAGTGTTAGTTTGTTCTGCGGTATTGATTGAACAACTAAAATAGGGCTGAGATCATAAGCACAAGAGGATATTTTATGACGAAGCTGTAGCTCTTTGTCACTGCTAAGAGGGTTAAAGATCAGCTCTTGAATATTTTTATAGGAAGTTTTAAAAAAAGCATTAAAAAAATCAAGTGTTATCATTTTAATCTCTTCTCTATTCATATAGTGTATATCTCCAATCGCATACTCTATACGTCCCTGTGCACGTTTTCTCGGCAGTGTGGAATAGCTGAGTGCATAGGCAGTGATGTGTGTTTTTTTACCTGTAACAAGTTTACATGAAAACTCTCTGTAGTTCAGAAATTTCTCTCTTATAATTTTATAGTTTCTACCTTCATCTTCGAGTTGATTTCTTTGAGTATAAAGTTCTAAACGCTCTTCAATGGAAGCGGGCAGAATCTGCCCTGAAATTGGTGAAAACATCTCATCCATAAGTTTATTTTGCTGATCTCTTTGCATTGTAAGTCCATAAATACAGCCACAGTAGTCTTGTCGATAAAGCTGTTGTTCTTTTGTTACGCGGCTTTGATCCTGAGTACCACCGCCACTTCTGTAATCAACTGCTATAAATTCAACACCATGATCTTTATAAAATTTGTCACCGATACGTTTGAGCTGCTCTTGTGATTTTAAGGGAGAGACAAGCAGGGTTGTTGTGATCTTTTTTTCACCTATTTCAAGAGCTTTTTGTGCACTTCTTAAAAAACGCTTGTCAAAACAGACCTCACAACGTGCACCTTTTTCCGGTTCATTTTCCAGTCCCCGTACAGCTTTTAACCATGATTTATAATCATATTCGCCTTCTATAAGTTCAATTCCCAGTTTCCTGCAGCTTCGCTCAACATCTAAAAGACGGAGTTTATACTCTGCATAGGGATGAATATTTGGATCATAAAAAAAACCTATAAGTTTTTCATTTGGGAACTCTTTTTGGAGTTTTTCTAAAAAAAAGTGTGAATCAACACTGCAACAGATATGAACTAAAATAAGAAGGCCTTTTTACCGGAATTATATCAAGATTTAGATAATTTTTATTTGTACTGCACTATAATCAGCAAAAATTACTGTAAAGATGCCTTATGAGAGAAGATAGCTTATTTAGATCGATGGATATGATTATAAATGATAGTGGTGTACTCGTTTATGTTATTGATTTAGAGAGTTATGAGATTGTTTATGCAAATAAAAGGTGTGAAGAGGAGTTTGGAAAAAACATAGTAGGGAAAGCTTGTTTTTCTGTACTTCAAAAAGATAAAGCAACTCCTTGTGAATTTTGTTCCTTACAAAATGAGAGTAAAAATCTTGGGGATACTTTTGAATGGGAGAATATTAATTCCATTAATAACAGGCACTATATTTTTAATGATCGAATTGCTTTATGGGAAAATAACCAAAAAGTAAAAATTAAGATTGGTATTGATGTAACGGAACTACACCTGTTAAAAAAAGCATTAATTGAGGAAAAAGATAATGCAGTCAAGTCCTTTGAAGCTCTTTTAAATGCAACAATAGAGGGTATATTCATTTTTGACAGTGATAAAAAATGTAAACTTGTCAATCAAGTAGCATCAGATCTTATGTTGTATGATAAAGATGAAATGATTGGAATGAGTGCTTTGGATTTTATTGCACCAGAGTCATTAGAGAGTGTAAAAAATTACATGAAAAACAGTGTGCAAGAACCTTATGAAGCTACAATGCTCAGAAAAGACGGCTCTTGCTTTGTGGCACTTTTACGTGGGCATGATGTTGTTTTGGCTGGAGAGCAGGTACGTGTATCGGCAATTATGGATCTGACAGAAAGAAAAGAGTATGAAGCCAAAATTCTTAAACTTGCACATTATGATATCTTGACAACCTTACCAAACAGAGTCCTCTTTAAAGAGTATATTTTTCGGGCAATAAACAGATGTAAACGTACACAAGAGTACTATGCCTTACTGTTTATAGATCTGGATGATTTTAAAATGGTTAATGATACGGTAGGGCATAATATTGGAGATAAAGTTTTAATTGAAGCTGCCAAACGTCTGAAAAGTTCTATACGTAAAAATGATGTTGTCGCGCGTTTGGGTGGTGATGAGTTTGTTGTTTTAGTGGAAACAAATGAGAGAGATGAAAATGCAACAATGAACAGTGTTGTAAAAGTTACTCAGAAAATTTTACAACGACTACAAGAAGCGTATCATATAGAAGAACATACTTTTAGGATTAGTGCAAGTATAGGCATTAAACTTTTTAATGATGATGTATCAGATATGGATACTTTGATGAAATATGCTGACAGTGCAATGTATAATGCAAAATTTGGTGGGAAAAATCGTTTTGAATTTTTTAATCCAGAGATTCAGTATCTGATGGAAGAGAAGATATCTTTAACAAATCGGCTTCGTGAAGCGATTGAAAAGGGAGATATGGTTCTGTATTATCAACCACAGATTTCCTATCATAAAGATGCACAGATAGTGGGTGTTGAAGCATTAATTCGATGGATTGATCCACACAAAGGAATGATATCTCCTGTTGAATTTATTCCTTTAGCAGAGGAGAGCGACCTTATTTTGCACCTAGGCGACTGGATTTTAAATGAAGCATGTAAGCAGATAAAAACCTGGAGTTGCGATACAATAAAAAATCAGTGGCGTGTCTCTATTAATGTCAGTTCCAAACAGTTTGAAGAGAGTGATTTTGTAGAAAAACTTGAAAAGATTCTTATTAAACATGAGATTGATACCAAACTGATTATGTTAGAGTTGACAGAAGGTGTTTTAATTCAAAATTTTGAAGAGACAGTAGAAAAACTGTATCGTTTAAAAAATTTAGGGCTTTCATTGTCCATTGATGATTTTGGTACGGGCTACTCTTCTCTTGCTTACCTTAAAAAATTACCGATGGATGAGTTGAAAATTGATAAATCATTTATTGATGATTTGATGAGTGATGAAAATGATGAGATTATTACACAGACAATTATATCTATTGGACAAAAATTTGGTTTGGAAGTAATTGCTGAGGGTGTCGAAACA